>CAMDER010000093.1 GCA_945896935.1 Bifidobacterium breve
CTATTTGCACCTGACCAGTTGCGGACAAAACTGCAATGAGCCCTCGACCCTTGACTCCTCGCTTCACAAGATTAATTGGCTTCATTGCTGGAATGAAACACAGCAACAGAATCAATGACCAAGAGTTTGCAAAAGCAACGGAGACTCCACACATAATTCCAAACACAACTAAAGTTTGAAACAGAACGCGAGTTCGCTGATCTCCAAGGCGCACGGCCAAAGTTTTCTTTCCCACCACTTGATCAGTCGGAATATCACGCAAATTATTGACAACCAAAAGAGCACACGCCAAACTTCCGACTGCCACTCCCTGTAACCAGGCCATTGCCGGAATTCTTTCGAGAACAACGTATGTTGTCCCGACCGTCGCAACTAATCCGAAAAAGACGAAAACAAAAACTTCACCTAGGCCGATATACCCGTAAGGATTCTTCCCGCCGGTATAAAACCAACCAGCCAGTAATGCCGCCAGACCAATCGGAACCACCCACAAGGACGTCATCAGCGCCAACACGAGTCCGACCCCGGCGGCAGCTCCAAAAGCAATAAATGCGGCGTTCTTCACAGACTGCGGAGAAGCCATTCCAGAAGCGACAAGCCGCATTGGCCCAACTCTGACCTCGTCGGTTCCTCGAACGCCATCGCTGTAATCATTGGCGTAATTGACGCCGACTTGCAGGAGCACACTCACAACCAATGCCAATCCGGCGCGCGACCAGTGAGCACCGCCCAACCCGTTACAAATCGCTGCGCCGACAACCACGGGCACTACTGCGGCTGGCAAAGTTCGGGGCCGCGCACCAAGGATCCATTTCTTCACTTAATGAACGCTACTCGCTTGCACTAGGTTCAACGATATGCCATCGCTTGTTGCTCTTGATCTTGAACCTGGTCAACGTTTTGTTGATGAACTTTCAAAAGCATGGGATGAAGGCAATGCCGTGTTACCGATTGACCAACGCTTGCCAGTTGCAGCAAAGAAGCAACTCATTGCCCAGCTCAATCCAACTCACATCGTCTCATCTGACGGTCGTGTCATTCTTGAAGGTGGACTGCCAGTAGAAAGTGGTGACGCCATCGTTGTTGCAACCAGCGGATCAACCGGAACTCCAAAAGGTGTTGTACTTACTCAAGAATCGGTTCTCGCGTCGGCCAAAGCGAGTTCATTGGCACTCGATGTCACATTCGATGACCATTGGTATTCATGTCTCCCCCTTGCACATGTTGGAGGACTCAGCGTTGTCACACGATCGTTGTTGATGGGAACTCAACTCACGGTTGCTGCAAGATTCGATCCAGACGAAGTTGAACATCATTCGCATACGTGCACATTGATTTCACTAGTTCCGACGGCACTGCAAAGAATAGATCCACGAAAATTTCGAGCAATTCTTCTCGGTGGATCTAAACCTCCGCCACAACGTCCTCGCAACGTGATCGCCACATATGGCTTGTCTGAAACCGGATCGGGAATTGTTTATGAAGGACGTCCTTTGAACGGCGTTGAAATACAGATATCCGATGAAGACGAAATCTTGGTGCGTTCTCCGATGAACATGCGTTGTTACCGAGACGGATCAAGCTCCATTGATTCTGATGGATGGCTACATACCGGAGATATCGGTTCATTATCCGATGAAGGAATACTGAGCGTTCAGGGACGTCGCGGTGATGTCATTGTTACTGGATCTGAGAAGGTTTGGCCCGAGGCTGTGGAGTCAGCGATCGCCTCATTATTTGAACCTGATCAGTTCGCTATCATCGGCCTACCCGACCCCGAATGGGGCGAACGCGTGGTTCTCGTGATGACTCGGACTGATGTTTCACTCGAGCAAGTAAAGGACTTAGTTCTCCGATCCCTCCCAAACTATTGCGTGCCTAAAAGCATCCACATCATTGATTCAATTCCCCAGACTGCTATCGGAAAAATTCGTCGAAGCGAAATCAGACAATATCTATCCACTAATGAGTGACTCCAAATCACGCGGTACATTTCGTCTATGGGAAATCTAAACGGAAAAGTTGCCTTGATCACTGGTGCCGCTTCAGGAATCGGCCGAGCAATAGCCGAGCGATTTATCGCTGATGGAGCGCAAGTAGTAGCCGGCGATATCAGTCAAGAGGGTTTAGACAATTTGCAGACCGAATTTGGAGAGTCTGTTGCGACCTTTTTGTGCGATGTCACGCAAGAAGAGGACGTCGCCAATCTTGCCGCCTTTGGAATAACCACCTTTCAGCACATTGACATCGTCGTCGCCAATGCTGGCGCTGGCACCTACGGTCTCATCACCGAGCTTCCACTTACTGAATGGAAGCGCATCATTGATTTATGTCTGACTGGCGTCTTTTTGACGCTCAAACATGGTGGAGCAGTCATCAGCGATGGAGGTTCAATCATCAACATCGCTTCACTTAACGCTATTCAACCTTCACAAGGAATGTCCGCCTACTGCGCTGCCAAAGCTGGTGTGTCGATGCTCACTCAAGTCGCGGCAATGGAACTCGGATCACGGAGAGTACGCGTCAATACGATTGCTCCAGGGCTTGTCGAAACAAATGCAACAAGCGGCATGTTTTCGGTGCCAGTCATTATTGAAGAATTCAAAGAAAATGCAACATTGGGCAGATTTGCGCAACCGAATGAAATTGCGTCAGTTGCGTCGTTCTTGGCCTCTGATGACTCTTCTTATATGAGCGCATCTTTTGTTTCAGTAGATGGCGGAGGGAACACCGGACGGTATCCAAACCTCCCCAAAGCCTTCAGTCAAATTTCGTGAATCTGACTAGACAGTTTCGGTTTCGGTACCACTGATCAATGCAATTCGAACTGTTCGAATCCTTCGACCGTGTACTGCCACAACAGTGAATCGCCATCCATCAAAATCAATGGATTCACCGATCACGGGAACATGCTCAAGAGTTCCGAAAACAAAACCCCCAACGCTGTCCCATTCTTCATCGGGAATCTTTATATCAAGTTGGTCATTGACATCTGAGACACTCGTTGACCCATCAACTAGGTACTGTCCATCCGACAGATGTTCGATGTCTTGTTCATGCTTGTCGTACTCATCGACAATTTCGCCTACTAGTTCTTCTAAGCAGTCTTCGAGGGTGATCAGACCAGCGATACTTCCGTATTCGTCGGCAACGACAGCCAAGTGAAACTTCTGTTCTTGCATTTCGCGCATCAGTCGATTGACCGGCTTATTTTCTGGAATAACGATCACCCCACGCATATGGGAAGTGACAATTTCTGAGCCGTGACCATTTCGCTCTTGACGAATGAGGTCTTTAATAAATGTGATGCCCACAACATCGTCATCATCATTGAGAATCGGCAAACGCGAATAACCATGCTCAATTGCGACGTCAATGGCCTCGGTCAAAGTGAATGTCTGAGGAATCGTCACCATGTCAGGTAAGGGAACCATCACTTCACGGGCAACAGTGTCTCCGAATTCAATGATTGATTCAATGAGATCGCGTTCTTCTTCCTCGATGACATCGTCATTCATTGCGGCTTCAACGATTCCGAGAAGTTCTTGTTCACTCACGAATGGGCCTTGTTCAAGACCCTTTCCTTTGACAATCACATTGGTCAAAGAAATGAGCCAACCGGAGACCATCTTCAAAGGAGGAAACGAAACCAGAAGTTTCGTTCCACGGGCAGTCGTTAAGGCGGCCCGCTCTGGATAGAGCAGGGCGTAGGTTTTCGGCACTGCCTCAGCGAGTACAAAAAATACGATGACGTTTAACAAAACACCAACGGCCACACCAAGTGGACCGAATGCCCGAGATGCCACCACGCCAGTCAACGTGGCTTGAACCGTCTGGCAAACATTCACCGACAAAAGCAAGGGATTCACCCACTTTTCAGGCTCGCCAACCAACTGCTGTAATGCTCGACCTTGTTTTACCCCACCTTCGGCCATCGCAGCAGCCTTGGGTTTCGTCATACGTGAAAGTCCCATTTCTGCCAACGACAGAAACACCAAAACGAAAAGAAGAAGAATGATGACACCGAGCAAAGCCCAGTCGAGTCCTCCAAATGCAGCAACCATTGACAACATTATTCGTCCTCGTCTTGACTCTGTTTGAAATTCAGTGGCACGTCACCATGCCAATGGTGCGCTTGCAGCAATTGGCGTTCTCGCGACTGCATGTCAAGGGTCTTTTCTGGAGTGTCGTGATCCCATCCCAAAATATGCAGAATTCCGTGCACGACTAACAAAGCAAATTCGTCATCAGCACTTCCAGCATGAGTCGCAGCCTGACCAACCGCTACTTCTGGACAAATCACAATGTCGCCTAATAACAAAGGCAAATCTCCCCGATCGGGAGGAGGACGATCGGGACCCCGAGTTGCACCAGTTGGACCATTAATCATTTCAAGTACTTCGCCACCATCAATGGGAAATGCCAAAACATCCGTCGGTCCAGGTTGGCCCATGTGTTCGGTATTCAGTTCAGTCATGTCATGTTTTGAAACAAAAAACAGACTCAATTCAGTTCCGCCTCGTACTCCCTGATCGGAGAGAACGGCTATTGCAAGTTTTTGCCATCGAACAAGATCTACTTCAACTTCAATTTGTTCATCAGCACAGAACACTTCGGCTTCAGTGTCACCACCGACCTTCACCTTTTTACGAAATCTAGGAGGACCCTCAATCATGGGATTTATTCACCTGAGATTTCTGTCGTACAGCGTCTTTGGCTTGAGTGTCTTTTTCATAGGCGGCAACTATGTCTCCAACAATACGGTGCCGAACGACATCAGATGTGTCTAAATGAACGAATTCGAGCCCTTCGATATCTCCGAGCAAGCGTTGCAGTCCTTTGAGACCGCTCCGACCGTCGGGAACATCAACTTGAGTGGCATCACCGGTGACCACCACTTTTGATCCAAAACCAATACGGGTCAAGAACATCTTCATCTGCTCGGGCGTGGTGTTTTGGGCTTCATCCAAAATAATGAAACTGTTATTCAGGGTTCGACCCCTCATAAACGCCAAAGGGGCGACTTCAAGGGCTTGTCGTTCATGTAACTTCTGCACACCCTCAGTGTCAATCATGTCGTACATCGCGTCATACAGGGGTCGAAGATATGGATCAATCTTGGCCATGAGATCACCTGGCAAGAAACCCAATCGCTCGCCAGCTTCAACAGCGGGGCGAGTCAAGATAATGCGCTGCACAGATTTGGTTTGCAGAGCATGAACAGCCATCGCAACTGCCAGCCAACTCTTACCCGTACCAGCAGGTCCGACCCCAAAGGTGATGACGTTATTTCTGATCGCGTCGATGTAGCGCTTTTGTCCGGCGGTTTTTGGGCGGATCGTACGACCTTTGGCGCCGCGAAGAATTTCATCGGTCAATACCGAACTTGGATTTTCATCGGCCCGAACCATTGAGATGCAACGTTTGACGACTGCGTCATCAACGATTTCGCCTCTTCGAAGTAACAACACGAGCTCTTCAAACAAACGAGACAACAACCCAGCCGATTCACCAAGGATCGAGATTTCGTTTCCGCGAACAATAATTTCACTATCTGAAAAAGCGGTTTCAATGAGACGCAAATGGCTATCACGATGCCCGAGCAGTCCAGCCATGAGGTGAGAACCCTGGACGACGATTGACGACGAAGGAGATTGCGAGACTGTAGACATGCGTTACTTGGAGATTAGTCACAAATAGATCGAATTAGGTAAGCCACGTCACATAGTTGGCGAAACGACATAGCGGCCCGAAACTTCTCCCGCAAGGATTGCCGTCAAAACACGATCAAGGTCGTTCAATCCGATGGAGTGACCAATGCTTTCAAGGCCCGCTGGCTTCAGATCGGAGGCAATTCGGCCCCACACGCCTCGACGAACATCCATGGGGGTCTGAACCGAGTCAATTCCTAGCAAAGCGACTCCACGAAGAATAAATGGCATCACTGTGGTGGGAATTGTTGTTCCGCCGGTCAATCCACTCGCGGCCACGGCCGAACCATAATTCAAACGCTTGAGAACATTGGCGAGGGTATTTCCTCCGACACAATCAACAGCGGCCGCGTAAGTGGTGGTTTGCAAAGGTCGCGGGTCATCGGCCGAAAGTTCTGCACGGTCAATCACTCGCGAAGCGCCAAGACCGAGCAAGAAGTCGGTCGCTGACGCCTTGCCACTACTCGCGACAACTTCGTATCCCCGACCAGCCAGCATCGACACCGCCATACTTCCGACACCGCCGGTCGCACCCGTGACCAAAACGGGTCCAGCAGAAGGCGTAAGTCCCCAATCCTCAAGCGCAACTACCGACAGCGCCGACGTAAAGCCGCCAGTCCCGACAATCATCGCATCACGCGTTGAGAGACCTTCAGGCAACGCCATGATCCACTCAGCCGGGACACGAGCAAAACGGGCATAACCGCCGTGACGCGCCACTCCGATGTCGTAACCGTGCGCGATGACCTTTTGTCCGGCGGCAAAATTGCTTCCGGCTGCATCAACAATTGTTCCAGCAATATCGATACCGGGGATCATCGGCTTGAGGCGCGAGATCTTTCCACTCGTCGTCGATGCAAGTCCGTCTTTGAAGTTGACACTCGACCATTCAACTTCAATCAACACACCGTCGGGCGCAATCTGATCGAGCGAAACCTGTTCGACCGATCGGTGACTGTTTTCGGGATCGTTAGTGAAAACAAAAGCGGGAAAAGTGGATGAACTCATGACGTCACCTTACGACAAGTAGTAACCGCTTGATCAAACGTAGTTTTTGCCGACACACTCAATGACGTCGAGCGTTTGGGTTTCTGTTGTTGAAGACCCAGGGATACCTAGCCAGGTGATTCCAGCGAGTCGAAGCAATTCAATTTGCTCGCGGTGATACTCATTATTGTCGGTCTTTGATCCAATCGTGTGATCTGGATACGTTGTCAAAAATTC
>CAMDER010000094.1 GCA_945896935.1 Bifidobacterium breve
CGACGTGAGTTGTTTGAACGCACTGCTGGAATAACTGGTTTGGCTGCGCTGTTGGCGGCCTGTGGTGCTGATCCAGCTGATATGAGTGCGCCTGGACAAACCAAACCTTCAAACACGGTTCGTATGCCAGTTGTTGAATTGGCGGTGCGCGAGTTGGCTTTCGCGAGTCCGTGGAAATCATTGATTGACGAAGAACTAATTGCTTTTGGTATTTCGGTCATGGGTAATTTTCCCGATGCTGTTGACCATGCACGTGATGGGCTGTCTCAGTTGTCAGAAGGTTCGTCGGTGCTGGCTCGAGATGAATTGTTCTCAACTTGTTGTCGCAGTGATTCACGCGCTGGTGATGTCGTCGTCGTTGACGGTTGGATGGTGCCGGTAACACTTGCTGGTCTCGCGGGAGCGTTGTCACAGTTCAAGTAATGAATGTGTGCTGAGTACGATCTGGCTGTGGAGTTTTCGCACGTATCCGAACCGGTCATTGCCTGTGAGCGATTAGATCTACATCACATTTCGGCTAGCGATTTAGTTGCCCTGAATGAAGACCCTGAAAACTTGTCGATTTATAACAAGGGTGATTTCACGAATCCGTATCGGGTATTGATTGACGGTCGTTCACCTTTGCGTTGGCGGGTTCCGCAAGTGAAAGCGAACCCCGAAGTCAACAAGTGGTTCGTACGATGGATGGTGTTGCGTGAAACTAGTGAGATCGTTGGCAGTCTGAGTTTTCATGGTGCGCCCGATGAAAATGGAATGCTGGAGATGGGCTTAGGGGTTCATGAAAACTTCTGGCGCCAGGGTTTTGGCTACGAGGCTTTGATGGGAATGTGGCTTTGGGCGGCATCGCAATCGGGCGTGTTGAAGTTTCGCTACACAGTTGATCCGAATAACGAAGCTTCAGTGGGCTTGGTTCGTAAGTTCGGTTTTGCGCATGTGGGTCAACAGATCGATGACGAAGACGGTCCCGAAGACATCTACGAAATGAGTGTCAAGGATTTTCTGAATCAGCACATGTGACGGAACGCTTGCGTAAATAAAGAAAGTGGCGGACGTCTTTATTGTGCGGAGAAACCGAAAGCGATAGACGTGGCGAGAACCAACCAGAGTTGATATGGCACGAACGCAAAGCCGAGCACGGGAGACGCGCTAAACGAGATCACGAGAAGCGGGATAGCAAACAGCGTGGCGAACACGAGCGCCATACCTGACGCGAACAATCTGTGAGGATTAAAAAATAACCATGCCCATGCCAGAGCGGCCAATACGCTCAGTGTGAGCGACATCAGCCATACAAGATGCTGTGTGTTTGAGAGGCGACTGGCCACAACCCAAGTTGCGGTAGTGAGCATTGCGAAGTTGTAAGGCCAGATGAGACCAATAACGATGCGAGGTGGTTGCCACGCCGGTTTGACGAGTGAGCGATACCACTGTGTATCTGTGGCGACCAAGCGACGAGAACCGCCAGCGTACATTGCAATCGTTGCTGTACCAAGAATTCCAACGACGATGCGACTCACAGTCAAGTATGACCTGTGACGGGAGCCGTCGCTGCGCTCCTCCCGATTCGAGCGACCCAGGATGACGGGAGCCGTCGCTGCGCTCCTCCCGATTCGTGCGACCCAGATCAGAAATGAATGAAGGACCTCTCGCAAGCTCGGGGTCCTTCATTCATTTCTGGAGCGGGTGACGGGAATCGAACCCGCATAGCCAGCTTGGAAGGCTGGAACTCTAGCCATTGAGCTACACCCGCATATTTCGTTCGTCAGCCTAGTGGGCAAGGTCAGGATCACGAACCTAAGTCGCCATTTTCATGCCTGATGGGTGAAACTTTAGGCGAGTTCGGTCGAATTTCATCGCTACTTGCACCCTTCGTCGGTCGGGTTTCTGTCTCCTTTGACTGCCGAACAACCGCCACCGAGTCTTCGCGTCGTGAGCCGAAAGTCGCATCGTCATTTTGGCTCAAGCAGATACCGTTTTTGTTCATGCGAAAAGTGATCGGCGGCCTTTTTATTCTGGCAATAGTTGTTTCGCTTGCGGTGGTGCAGCGTTCTGTTTTGTTAGATATCTGGCGGCGACTCATCGATCTCCCCCTTGTCTCACTTTTCCCTCTTGCGCTCGCAGCAACGATCATGATTGTGGCTCGCGGCGCATTTCTTGCCGCGTGCTCTCCGGGGATCAATTTGCGCCAAGCGATCTCGGCAGATCAGACGGCGCTGGCCGCCGGATACGGAATTGCGCTTGGTGGAGGTTTGGTCGGAACTGGAACGCGTATTCATATGTTCACGAGGTGGGGGATACCTCAGTCCACCATTGCGACTTCAATCGTTGCCACTGCGGTTGTACCAGCATTTTCAACATGGGGTCTTCCTGTTGTAGTTCTTGTTTTTCCGGTGTTGCTCGGTACAGCAACATCAACAGAACTTTTGGTTGTGATCGCCGGTGTTTTGATCATTGGCTTTTCCGGCGTTTTTTGGTGGTTGGCCTTACGGTCACCGTTTCTTTTTTCCCTGTTGGGACGATTCGGTTCGTGGTTGCGCCTTTTGTTGGCAGGTAAAGTCTCTCCACGTTTTGCTCGAACTCAGGCACTCGTTGAGCGGTCACAGCCCACTGCCTTTTTTCACGAAATGCGTACGGATCTCATTCAATTACTACGCCTTCGCTGGGGCACCATTTTTTCAGCATCTCTCGGAACTTTGGCTGCGGGATTTTGTTGCATGTGGACGGCATCGGTCGTATTTGAGGTGTCGGGACTTACCTTTTCGGAAGCTCTTGTTGCGTTCTCGTTAGTACGTGTTGTCATCGCTCTCTCGCCGATACCAGGCGGAGTCGGAATCGCCGAATTAGGTCTGATTGCTTTGCTTGAACAAGCGGGAGTCAGTGTGATTGACGCGACTGGCACCACTCTCTTGTATCGATTCCTCACTTGGTTCTTGCCAATGATTGTCGGCTCATTGTTGTGGTGGCAGTACAGCCGGACCGCCGAGCCGGCCGAGTCACGAGAGCATCTTCATGTTTGAATCTGTGGGCTACTAAGAGTTTTATGAGATTTTTATGAGCGTGCCTGTTTTTGCCGCGGAAGAAACTGGACATACTCTTGTTGGTGACGCCCAGTGGATGCCCACAGTCACAATTGACGTATCGGGTTCGCCTTTAATCGCTGATCTCGCTCGAGTGCATGCTGTTGAAGGAATCGGCGATGTCAGATCGCACGCACTTCGTGAGAATGATTCAGTGTTGCTCGGAGTGAGTCTGACCGTTCCGGTGCAAGCAATGTTTGTCGTGGTATTTAGTTATGCCGCCCACGGCCAGTTTCTTGAAGAGGTGGCAGCGGCTGGAATGCTGTTATTTGCTACTACCGATACTCAGCGCGCTCATGAAGAAAAGCCACTGTGGTTAAGTGTCGATATTGACGGTGATGCTCTCAGACAGGCTGTTCTGTCAGTTGGCGATGAGCCCATCTGAGAAAGAGGTTGAAGGTAAATCGGTTTCTCCGTCAGCTATTGCCTGAACAATTCGCTGAGCGACCTTCATGGGGTCAAGACCTACTGGCATTTTGGGCGGATCCCCTGCGATCGCGCGAGATGACAAACCCGTTTCTGTATGTGGTGGTCGGGCGTCAATCACTCGTACTCCAGATCGACGGGCCTCGCGAGTCAGCGCTTCGTTGAAAGAACGCACCGCGGCCTTTGACGAACCGTACACAGACATGCCTGGCAAATTCTGTTCGGCTATGACGCCAGAAATACCGACGAGCACCGAACCTTGTCGAGTGCACTTCAGTGCTTCCTTCATCAAAAAGATGTGCGCGAAAGTGTTGGTCAAGAACAATTCTTCAATGGTGTCAATTGAAGTTGTATCAAGTGGTCCAAATGCAACCACTCCCATTGCATTGATCACGATGTCAAGAGCACCATGGCGTTCAACGATCGTATTCATGACGGCAGATATCGCCTCGGGTGAACGAAGATCTGCCGAGATATGCGTGGTATCGGAACTAAGAGAACGTGAGACAGTAGTGACGTTGCATCCTCGGGAGCGCAGGTCGGAAGCAAGCAACGTGCCGAGGCCTCCGGTCCCGCCGGCAACAAGGGCGATTTTTTGGGCAAAGTCAAAGGGTTCGGGCATTTCTTTATCGTAAGTGCATTGTTATCTGATGGCTGAGTCGGGAGTCTGTTTGCACATCTCCACTATTGTTAAAGGATGGATTGGATTTCTGACCCCACTGCTTGGAGTGCCCTGGCCGCACTTTTAACCCTCGAAATTGTTCTCGGCGTTGACAACGTTGTCTTCATTTCAATTTTGGCTTCGAAGTTGCCGGTTGAGCAGCAAGACAAGGCCCGCAAAGTTGGCCTCTTGGCTGCAGGTGGAACGAGAGTGCTACTGCTCTTGGGTGTCGGCTTTGTGATTACCTTAAAAAAGGAACTATTCGCCATCGGGTCAATCGGCTTTAGTGGTAAGGAACTGATTCTTTTGGCCGGTGGTCTGTTCCTTATCTATAAGGCGACCAAAGAGATTCACCACAAACTCGAAGGCGACGAGGGTGAGACCTCGGCCAAGGTTGTACCAACCTTTGCCGCGGTTATTGGCCAGGTTTTGTTGCTCGACATGGTTTTTTCGATTGACTCGGTGATTACGGCGGTCGGTATGACTTCTTATGTTTGGGTCATGGTGATCGCGATCGTGGTTGCAGTTGGCATCATGTTCGTGGCTTCAAAAGCGATCTATACCTTCGTGAACGCGCATCCCTCGGTCAAAATGCTGGCTCTGGCTTTCTTGTTGTTGATTGGCACCATTTTGATTGCCGAAGGTTTCGGGCAAAAGATTCCAAAGGGATACATCTACGCTGCGATGACTTTCTCGGTGTTTGTTGAAGTATTGAATATCGGTACTCGACGGAAGAAGGCGAATACACCGCTGCACTTACGAGAGCCAATCGTTGCTGATCCGCAGTAGCGCAGATCATGAATGAAGGGTGCGCACAATGAATCGTGTTGAGATAGAGGCCACCCTAAACAACGACCGCGTGTGGTTGTTGAAGGCCATGTCAGAATTATCGGACGAGCAGTTGCGTCGCCCGCTGACGCCTAGTGAGCACGACCCGTCAAATATGTGGACTGCGATCGATCACTTCGTGCACCTGGCTTTGATCGAGCGCAATTTCGCGGCCATGATCCGCAGACATATAAGTGGATCACCAAATCCGGTCGGACTTCTCAACGACGATTCGGGCAAGGCCCGCACCCGTGATCAGATCATGGCGTCGGTTCATGCGATGACTGAAGAGTGGCAAATCGAGCATCGCGGTATTTCGCTGAGCGAAGCGATCGCGGTAACGTCAAGTGCGCGGGCCGTGAGTTTGCAATTGCTGTCCGAACTCACCGACGAGCAACTTGAAGAGACTTTGCCCGGGGCGCCGTGGGCTGATGGCACCATTGGCGGTGTTCTGTCGGCCAATGCCGGACATGGACGCATGCATTGGGGCTGGTCAAAAGACGCTGGGCTGCTTGAGCACTAGTGCCGAGCATCAAAGTGGGCTAACTTACCCTTCGTAAGATCGCGAACCGGGGGGTTGAAATGCTTGATTACGTCATTAAGGGTGGAACCATTGTTGACGGCACGGGGGCCGATCGTCGCCAAGGCGACGTTGGTGTGCGAGACGGCGTCATTGTTGAAGTCGGTGGCTCAATCACCGAGTCGGCCAAGCAAACCATCGATGCCGATGGTGCCATCGTGACACCGGGCTGGGTTGACGTGCACACGCACTACGACGGTCAAGTGAGTTGGGACGAAGTTATGGACCCGTCGGCGGGTAACGGCGCGACCACGGTCGTGATGGGTAACTGTGGTGTTGGATTTGCGCCAGTGCGACCCGGCGGCGAAAAGTCGTTGATCGAACTTATGGAAGGTGTCGAAGATATTCCGGGCACTGCGCTCTATGAAGGCATCGAATGGGGTTCTTGGGAATCATTCCCCGAATACATGGACTACATCGCGAGTCGTCGTTACTCGCTTGATATCGGTGCACAAATTGCCCACGGTTCATTGCGTTATTACGTGATGGGTGAGCGCGGTCGTATGAACGAAGAAGCAACTGCTGATGATCTAAGTCAGATGTCGCAACTTGTCACTGAAGCGGTTCAAGCCGGCGCACTTGGCTTTAGTACATCGCGCACGATTGGCCACCGTGCTCTTGATGGATCGCCCGTGCCCGGAACTTTCGCTCCCGATCAAGAGTTGTCGGCCATCGCTGATGCCATGGCTCGCGCTGGTCGTGGTGTATTTGAAATGATTCCTGCCGGAACTGTTGGCAAGCTTGAGCGACTTGGTGGTGAGCGCACGACGCCAGAAGCCGAAGTGAAATTGATGGCCGACTTCTCACGTCAGAGTGGCCGCAAGGTGACGTTCACGCTGGTGCAATCACCCGACTACGCACCCGATACTTGGGAACGACTACTCGAGATGGTGGTGACGGCAAATCAAACTGGCGCCCAGTTGTATCCGCAAGTGTCGTCGCGACCCATCGGACTCGCATCTGGACTTTCTGGTTATCACGCTTTCCAACGTCGCCCAACGTATATGAAGTTGGCGCACCTGTCGTTGGCCGATCGTGCCAGCGAAATGGCCAAGCCCGAAATCAAGGCAGCAATCATGTCTGAAACTGATGTGCTTGTTGATCAGCCAGGTTCGATGGCCAACATGTATCAGTTGTTCCAGACAGCAGCGATGTTTTTGTACCCACTTGCTGACCCGGTTGATTACGAACCAGACCCGTCCGAAATGTTGGGTTCACGCGCCGCGGCAACTGGTCAAGATGTTCTTGATCTGTTGTACGACTACATGCTCGAACAAGACGGCGCAGCAATGTGTGCATTAATGGGCGGACCAAATGTTCATGACAGTCAAGAAGTTTTGCGAAAGATGTTGAT
>CAMDER010000095.1 GCA_945896935.1 Bifidobacterium breve
CCCGATGTGCGCGATGGATTGAAGCCAGTTCACCGCCGCATTATTTGGGATATGGAAGAGCAGGGATTCCGCCCCGATCGTCCATTCGTAAAATCAGCTCGCGTGAGTGGCGACACCATGGCCAAGTATCACCCCCATGGTGACAGCGCGATTTATGACGCTTTAGTACGTATGGCTCAGCCATTCTCACTTCGTCACCCGCTGATTGCCTTCCACGGAAACTACGGTTCACCCGACTTTGGGCCGGCGGCCAGTCGATATACCGAATGCCGTTTGCATCCATTAGCAATGCACCTGTTGGCAGACATTGACGAAAACACTGTCGACATGATTCCAACCTATGACGGTTCGCGCGAAGAGCCAGTCGTGCTGCCCGCACGATTCCCCAACTTGTTGGTGAACGGCGTACAAGGAATTGCTGTTGGTATGGCAACCAATATTCCGCCACACAACCTGGGTGAAGTTATTGACGCATGTATCCACTTGCTCATGAACCCGACTGCGACCACTGAAGACCTGATGGCTTTTGTTAAAGGTCCCGACTTCCCAACCGGTGGCGCAATTCTTGGTCGTTCCGGAATCATGGACGCGTACCGCACTGGTCGCGGCAGCATCAAGATGCGGGCAACTGCTGCGATTGAAGAAACTAAGCGTGGCGGAATGCAGATTGTCGTCACCGAGTTGCCGTATCAAACCAGTTGTTCGGCGATTGCTGGTCGTATTCAAGAACTTGTCGACAACGGTGAGCTTGACGGCATTGCTGATGTCAATGACGGATCATCGGGCGGTAAGACGTATCTCACGATTCAACTCAAGCGTGACGCCAACGCCAACGTTGTGCTCAACAACTTGTTCAAGCAGACACAACTGCAAACAAGTTTCGGTGTCAACATGGTTGCGTTGGTCGACGGCGTTCCGCGTCAACTGACGTTGGCTGACGCTCTGAACGGATACATCCGTCACCAGATTGAAGTATTGACACGTCGTACCGAATTCCGTCTCGATAAGGCCGAACGACGTTTGCACTTACTCGACGGTCGATTGAAGGCACTCAATGTCATTGATCAGATCATCAAGTTGATTCGTGAAAGTGAAGATGCCCCCGCTGCAAAAGGCGCATTGATGGTTGCGCCATACGACTTCACCGAAGTTCAGGCCATTGACATCCTTGACATGCAATTGCGTCAACTGACGCGGTTGTCACGAATCGATCTTGAATCTGAAATGGGACAACTAAACGAACGCATCGCTGAATTGCAGTCAATTTTGGCTGATGACGCAAAGTTACGTGGAGTGATCTCTGAAGAGATGTTGGCCATCAAAGAAGAGCATGCAACTCCACGCGTGTGCCCCATCACTTTTGATTCTGGTGACATGAGTATTGAAGATCTCGTGGATGACACTGAGCTGGTGGTTGTTATGACCGAAGCCCAGTACATCAAGACGGTTCTTGCGTCGAACTTTAAGAATCAAGGACGCGGCGGCAAGGGTGTCACTGGCGCCAAACTCAAGACCGATGACATCGTGAAGCACGTCATCTTCACGGGAGCGCACGCGTACTTGCTGTTCTTCTCAAATAGGGGACGGGTCTATCGTTTGCGTGCCCACGAACTGCCCGAGCGCGAACGTGCCACAAAGGGCGTTCCAATTGTCAACTTGTTGCCGTTGCAGATGGGCGAAACCATCGAAGCAATTATTGACACGCGTAACTTTGATGCCGAAAGGTTCTTGTTCTTCGCAACTCGCGATGGTGTCGTGAAAAAGACGGCGTTCAATGAGTACGACAATGGTCGTCGCGATGGTCTGATTGCTCTCAACTTGCGTGACAACGACGAATTGGTTCGTGTCATTGAAACGAGTGGCTCAGATGACATCTTCATGGTGAGCAAGTCGGGTATGACTATTCGTTTCTCTGAAGATGAAGTTCGTCCAATGGGTCGTGCCGCCGCTGGTGTACGAGGAATGAAATTGCGTCCTGGCGACAAAGTGGTGAGCGTTGACGTTGCTCGTGACGATGCCGCAATCTTGATGGTGACCGAAGCTGGTTACGGCAAGCGCACTCAACTCGACAAGTTCCGCAGCCAAACCCGTGGTGGTATCGGTGTGCGCGGAATCCAGATTGGTGAAAAGAAGGGAGCGGTCGTGGCAGCATTCATGGCCGGTCTTGATGATGAAATTGTGGCAGTGACCTCAGGTGGCTCCACCATTCGTACAGATGTGCGCAACATCTCGTCACAAGGTCGTACTGCGACTGGTGTACGAGTGATGACGGTCGAGCCTGGACAGGCCGTCACGTCAGTCGCGTTGATTCTTGCCACCGACGACGACGAGTGAGGCAACAAGCCGATCGAGGTAATGCCAGCATCCTCATGATGGGGGTGCTGGCATTGTCATTTTCGTGGGTCTTGGCGCTGGTCACTGTTGAACAAAAATTGACGACATCGATGTCGGCTCAAACAGTTGCTGATGCGGTCGCTCTCGCGGCAGTCGAAAGCGGAGAAGGGGTCGCTCGGCAACTCGGTGGATTGAATCAGGCGCGTGTCGTGTCACTTGTCGTCCAAACAGATAGTGATCAAGGCACAACCGTTGTTGTGGTGATTGAACTTGACGGTGTGCAAGCGCAGGCAACAGCAAGTAACGCGAACTGAGAGATCCAAAGCGACACAAACTCGGTAGGCAAGTGCTCTACGCTGACATTGTGGCCGAATCTGATGATCCATTCTTTATAGTGCCCGCAGTCGTCCCCGACGACAGCCCAGTGACGCGCTCAAACACTGGTTCACTTCCGCGAACCGAAGCCCTTCCTACCCAACTCATCAGAACGTCTTCGCCTACTGAAACAATTGCTCACGAACAGTTACCAGAAGAACTAGTCCGACGCAGTGTGTCGTTTGAACGACCAGCCGTTCGACGAACCACCCGCATTGTGCGTCACATTGACCCATGGAGTGTTTTTCGGGTGACCCTGGTATTCCACTTCGTTTTATATTTGACGTTGCTTTTGACTGGCGTGCTTTTATGGAATGTCGCCAACGCAACCGGAACTGTCGACAACGTTGAGCGGTTCATGGAAAGTTTTGGCTGGGACACTTTTCAGTTCAAAGGTGGTGAACTCTTCCATCAGGCGTGGGTACTCGGACTATTCGTTGTCGTCGGCGTGACCGGGTTGGCCATTTTGGCGGTGACGACGTTCAATCTGATCACCGATTTGGTGGGTGGCATCCGAGTGACGATTCTGGAAGGGAAGCCCGAGGCGAAAAAGAGTCCAAAACCTGCCAAGCGAGCCCAACAATCGCCAACATCTCGGGTTGATCGTCCGTGACGGTTGAGACCGGGCCTATCTCGCCGATAGGGTTCTGACACTGCAGTAACCCTGCGGGGGCTATAGCTCAGTCGGTTAGAGCGCATCCCTGATAAGGATGAGGTCACAAGTTCGATTCTTGTTAGCCCCACGGTGAAAATGCTGAGACGAGCCATTGCGGCACTTTCTCTGGCCTGTCTCTTTGCGGCTGGGCTACGACTTCGCGGTCGTGGAGGAACCCCGCCCGAACGTGGCGGCTGGCGCGAGTTAACCCGCCCCCCTTCGTGAGTGGATCAGTCATGCCCCATTCCGCGTCGGTAGCCGTCATCGGTATTGGTGTTGTTGGTGCTCGAGTGGCGCGGCAACTGACGTCGAGTGGAATCCCGGTCCTTCTTCATGATGAGCGTTCTGATGCTCAACATGCGCTTGCCCAGTCTCTTCGAGCCACTGAACTCACCGACTTAACGAAACTTGACCCGATGACGACTCCGGTGGTGGTCATCGCAACATCGAGTGCGCAGGCCCCGATGGCAAAGATCTTGCTTGAACTAGGACATCACGTTGTCTGCACAGGAGATGATGTTGAAGACATTCGCGAACTGCTGCAACTTGACGAGAATGCGCGGCAAGAAAAACGAGTTCTGATTGTTGGTGCCGCGGCCTCTCCCGGATTGAGCGGACTACTTGTTGCCGAGTTGGCGCCACGGGTGGACACCATCGACGAAATACATGTGGCGTTTCACGGAACCGGCGGACCGGGTTGCGCGCGTCAACATCATCGCGCCCTTGCTGGTGATGCAGTGGGTTGGCATGATGGCGAATGGATTGACCGACCTGGTGGAAGCGGCCGTGAATTGTTGTGGTTCCCCGAACCGTTGGGCGGTAAAGATTGCTATCGCGCTGAACTTCCTGAACCACTGTTGTTACATCGATCGTTTCCAGAGGTCGGTCGTATTAGCGCACGTCTGTCGGCAACGAGACGCGACCGCTTGACTGCTCGGTTGCCGATGATGTCACCACCTCACGCCGAAGGCGGAGTTGGAGGAGTACGAGTAGAAATTCGTGGTTCATTGAATGGTGAACGTCGCACTGAAGTTGCCGGTGTTGCCGAACGAACCGGAATTATCGCAGGGGCAGTCGCAGCCTCAAGTGCGGTGGCCCTCTTGAATAAGGCCGACGCTATTTCGGGAGTTGTCACGCTTGGTGATGGCCGACTCAATGATCGTGCACTTCTCGACGACGTGATTCGTCGCGGTATCACAGTGTTTGAGTACATCGGCTCTGGGGCATAGTGACGTTATGGCACGCGGCGATATTCATGACATAGCGGCTCGCAAACTTGCGACGATCAATCAACGGTATTCGTCGCGTCGCCGTCGTTTAGTTGAAGCACTTGACCGCGCCGCCCATCCATTAGTTGCGACTGACATTGTGGCAATTGACGAAGACCTGCCACAGAGCAGTGTCTATCGAAATCTTGCGGTGCTTGAAGCTGCAGGAATTGTGGTCAAGGTATTAACCAATGGCGATCGCGCGGCATTTGAATTAGCCGAAGAACTCAAGGGACATCATCACCACTTGGTGTGCGTGCAATGTGGACTTGTTTTAGATATCGATGTTCCCAATGAGGTTGAACAAGCTTTAGATTCTGGAGTGGCAGATCTTGTGAGCCGTGCTGGATTCACACTGGTGGGGCACCGCCTCGATTTATTGGGACGATGTAAAAACTGCGCGTAGTTTTATCTAGCGATTTTCGGTGTGCTCAAGGTTCTCAATACGCGATGACAACTTTTCAACAACGTCGGCTAGACGCGTGAGTGCCGCAGTAATTTCTTCGGCATCCAAATGATCACGAAGATCCTGTGTGGTCACGATGTCGGACAATGAAACTCGAACGCTGGCAATCTCGCGCGCAAGGAATTCGGTATCGGCTTGAGTGCGTTCGGCTACACGTCGATCGACTTCGGCTTGGGTATGGTCGCGGCCTTCTTGGCGATTTTGCGCCAAGAGAATCAACGGTGCCGCATATGAAGCCTGTAATGAAAGAACCAGTGTGAGCAGTACGAGACCGCGATTCCACGGGTCAAATTGCCACGATTCAGGCAACGCGAAGTTGTAAATGATCCAAGCGATAATGAGGAAGGATTGCCACACCAAGAATCGAGCAGTACCGAGCGTGCGGGCAATGGATTCGGAGAATTGACCGAATGCGTCGGAGCCGTAGTGAACACCGATGCGGCGTCGCTGACGGGGAATGGCCAAGTCTTCTTTACGCTTCATGGCGACTCCTTTCTGAGACAACGACTTACGGTGGGCGGTTCATGTGGGGTTTAGTATGCCTGAAGAGATCGCATTAGCGAACAGGCGTGGCCTGTCTTCGCCGTTGTCGCCAACCTGCAGGCAGGGTGCGGTCAAGAACGTCGTCAACAGTGATCGCACCAAGAAGGCGACCGCCGTCATCGCAGACCCCAATCGCCAACATGTTGTACGACGCAAGACGCTCAGCAACTTCACGGTCGCTGCTATCAGGTGTAATCGTGGGTTCGGTCTCGACACAATTACCGAGTTCCATGCTGGGAGGCTCGCGTAATAGGCGCTGAAAATGAACAACACCGAGATATTTTCCGGTCGGGGCCTTGTATGGCGGGCGACAGATGAAAACTTGTGCGGCAATTGAGACCATCCACTCGGGGTCACGAATTTGGGCAAGTGCTTCAGCAACCGTGTCGGTCGGACCAAGAATGATGATCTCTGGTGTCATCAGACCACCAGCGGTACCTTCTTCATATGACAACAAGCGCCGCATCATGGCCGCATCTTCGTCGTCCATTGCATCGAGAATTCGAGTGCGTTGTTCGCCAGGCATTTCGGCGAGCAAGTCGGCTAAGTCGTCAACTTCCATTTCGTCAAGCACGTCGAGAAGTCGTTCCATGTCGAGACCCTCGATGAGGCCAACTTGTTCGGACTCGGGAAGTTCTTCAAGCACGTCGGCCAAGCGATCGTCGTCCATGGCTTCGGCTAATTGGCGACGTTGGGCGATGGGTAATGAACGCACGACCGCAGCAACATCGGTTGGGTGCATGTCGTGAAGACGAGCAGCTTCGGCGGCCATCTCGGTTGTTGCGGCAAACAGATGAGCGACTTCGCGCCAGTCAACTAAACGATGACTTGGTCGGCGGCGAAGAGCGGTGCGCTTGGCGAGTCGAACTTGAGCAACTTCCCATCCGCCCGATCGTGAATCACTGCGTTCGCGTAAGGCAACATCGCTGACGAACTCGTCGCCAACTTTGCGGTCGATGACGTCACGACCAAGAAGTCGTTCACCTTTTTTCACTTTGAACGGGTTGAGGTCGATGTCCCACGAACGTAAACGGGCGCCGTCTATGCCGAGTTCGGCGATACGGCCGGCGTTCACGAAAATTCGGCGACGCTGACTGGTGGCGGTGAAGCCCACGACACGGGGTGCGCTTCCGGCATGGCCTGGGACGACGACGATGTCATCGAGTCGTCCGATGTTGGCCCCGCCGGCATCGAGCAACGGCAGGCGAGTAATGCGGAATGCGTAGAT
>CAMDER010000096.1 GCA_945896935.1 Bifidobacterium breve
CCACTAAATCGGGGACTGCGATGACCACGTGGTCAATTCGGCTCGACACGGTGTCAATGGCCGAGCGGAGACCTTCTGGCGATGCGGTTTTTTCGGGTGGTCCGTCGACGCGGCGGCCAGCGATTTCGATGCGATGGGTTTCGCTGAGAACAACGCGCATGATGTCCTCGACGAAGTCTGGGTCAACCCCCTGGTCAATGGCATATTGGCGGCGTGAGGTGATCACATTGCGAACCCGATCGGGCTGAATGATGGGGGTATCGCTGTGTTCTTTGATGCGGGCGACTTCGTGGCAGATATTGATACGCTCGGCTAAAACGTCGACAAGCTGCCGATCGAGCTCGTCAATGCGCTGGCGCAGGGCCAAAAGTTCGGGCGACGGATCAACGGACGACATCTAGGCAAAGGTACCAGTCACGAGCCCCAGGGACGTACTTGTTTTTTTGCGCAGGCGAGGGGGCCAGTGTTAGGGTTCCTTTGGTCTGACAATCAGACCCAAGCCATGTGCAGGGGGTTGTAGTGCCAATTCAGAAACTCAATCACGCGGTGATGTACATCCGTGACGTGGCGACTACCAAGCGTTTTTACACCGAGGTCATGGGTTTTGACACCATGATCGAAGATCCAAGCGGGCAGTTTCTTTTCATGCGCGCACCGCTGTCGCAAAATCATCACGACATTGCGTTCTTTGCCATTGGTCAAGGTGCCGCCCCCACCACTGCGGGCCGTTCATCGGTCGGCATGTATCACATTGCCTGGGAGGTCAGCACGCTCGAAGAACTTGAAGAAATGCGCGTCAAACTCAGCGCCGCTGGAGCACTCGTTGGTGCCAGCGATCACGGAGTGAATAAGAGTTTGTATTCAGTCGACCCTGATGGACTCGAATTTGAAGTGATGTGGCTGGTTCCGCCCGAGCATTGGGGCGAAATGGCTCATCAAGCCATCGTTCAACCTCTCGACTTGCCCGGCGATCGCCGCCACTTTGCACAGTTTGGTTTGAAGTGACTCAGACAACCTTTGATCGAGTTGAACGCCGCACCGTTGCGGTTGAAGTTCGTGAACGTTTGATCGAAGCAATTCGTCATGGCGAATTGATTGCGGGAACAGCACTGCCTGCCGAACGTGTGTTGTGTGAACAATTCAACGTTGCTCGTACATCGGTGCGCGAGGCGATTCAGGGCCTTGCCACTGCAGGTTTTATTGAGCGCCGCGGCAATCGAGCCTTTGTTGTTGAAGTATTGCCAGGTCTTGAACTGGCATTCGACTCGCGCAAAGCAACTGTGCGTAATTTGTTCGAAGTACGTCGCGTGATTGAACCAGCGATGGCCGGACTCGTTGCATTGCGGGCTCCCGAGCAGGTGCGCCGCGAAATTGCCGAGTTGGCTTCGCGCCATGCCACCGGAATCGATGAATTTCGCTTGATCGATCGCCAGTTTCACCAAATGATCGCCTCGGCATGTGACAACCCCGTGTTGAGTGAGGTCTATTCGAAGGCTCTCGCATCGTTGTTTAACTCTGAAGAGTTTGCCTCACTTCTCTACGCAGAAAACAACAAAGAAGAAGTATCAAACATTGTTGAATCTTCATCGCACGCTCACGTCGAAATAGCTGAGGCATTGCTCGCTGGAGATCAGGAACGTACTGAAAAAGCAGTAGCTGCTCACCTTTGTGATGTTGAAGCACGCATGTTGGAGAGGCTCGTATGAAGTGTTACCTGACAGGCAATCAATTAATCCATCAAGATCTGAAAGAGATGAAAAGATGAATGTCAACAATCAATATTGCTATTTCTTTGAAGATGAAGAATTCAAAGAAACGGGTCGCGATGGTTTCCGTCGTCGAGTGATCACTGGCGAAAATTCGCAGTTGTGGTTTTGGAGAATCCGTGGCGGTAGTACTGGCTCGATCATGCACAATCATGTAGAGAACGAGCAATTGGGAATCATCATGCGCGGCAAACTTGATTTCCGTATTGGGGGCAAGGAAGACACTCAGCGAGTCGTGCTTGGTGAGGGTGAGGTCTACTTGGCGCCGCCGTCAATTTGGCACGGCGACAGTCTCTTTATTGGAGACGAAGAACTGAACGAAGTATGGATTCTTGATGTTTTCTCGCCCCCGCGAACCGACATCTAAAAAAGAATCTTGTAACAACAACATCGTAAATATTGGAGGAAGAAAATGACCGTTGCTGATTGGCGATTGGCCGTAGATATCGGTGGAACATTCACCGACGTAGTTCTGATGGATCGTGCATCAGGTCGTGTCGTGGTTGATAAAACCTTGACGACCCCCTCGGCCCCGCTCGATGGCGTACGCACCGGTGTGCGCCAACTTTTGGCTAAGGCTGGTGTGACTCCGAGCGACATCACTGCTCCGATCGTTCATGCCACGACACTCATTACGAATGCACTGATTGAAGGCAAAGTTGGTCGCGCTGGTTTAGTAACGACCACCGGCTTTGGCGACACCTTGCTCATTCGTGACGAGCATCGTTACGACATGTATGACTTGCAGATCGAATTTCCGGCGCCGCCAATTCCTCGTGAGCGCATTAGCGAAATTAGCGAGCGCACCAATGCGAAGGGCCTTGTTGTTGAAACTCCTACGGCCGCCGACTTGAAGCGCATCGCTGATGAATTGCGGGCGCAAAATGTCGAATCAGTCGGTATTTGTTTGATCAACAGCTACGCCAATCCGGCAAACGAGCGAGCAATTGCTGATTACCTGCGGGTTGAACTTGGCGTGCCGGTGTGCATCTCGAGTGAAGTGTCACCGCAAATTCGCGAATACCCACGCATGATCACGACTGCATGTAACGCTGCCACGATGCCAGTCATTGGGCCATACCTTGATGAACTCACCAAGTGGTTGGTTGCCGAAGGTTTCGGTGGATCGGTCTTGATGATGTTGTCAAACGGTGGGGTCGTGTCAACTGATGATGCCGCTCGCACGCCAATTCGTTTGGTTGAATCTGGACCGGCCGCTGGTGCTCTTGCTGGAAGTTGGTTCGCACGACGCCTCGGCGAAGAGCGCTTGATGTGCTTTGACATGGGTGGAACAACCGCAAAGTCGTGCCTCATTGTCGATGGAGAACCAGAACTCACCAACACCTTCGAAGTTGCCCGTATTTATCGCTTCAAAAAGGGTTCAGGTTTCCCAGTGTCGGTTCCATCAGTTGACCTCGTTGAGATCGGCGCAGGCGGTGGAAGTCAGGCATGGGTTGACGATCTTGGATTGTTGAAGGTTGGACCCGAATCAACTGGTGCCATGCCCGGACCAGCGTGTTACGGACGCGGTGGCACCCATGCCGCAGTGACCGACAGTGACTTGGCCCTCGGCATGCTCGACGCAGAGTTCTTTTTGGGTGGCGACATGCCGCTCGATCTCGCTGCTACACAAGCTGCGCTTGGTCGTATTGCCGACAAGTTGAAATTGCCGGTTGCCGACACTGCTGCTGGTGTGCATGAATTAGTGAACCAAAACATGGCCGCATCATCACGAATGCATGCCGTCGAACTTGGTGCCGACCTTCGCGGTGTCACGTTGTTGGCCTTTGGTGGTGCTGGTCCGGTGCACGCGTGTGGAGTTGCTGAATTGCTCGAATCACCTCGAGTTATTTTCCCGGTCAACGCCAGCGTGTTGTCGGCGATCGGCACTTTAGTGTCGCCAATTCGTATCGACTTGGCGCGAAGTATGGTGCGACCCATTCAGGGCATTGATGAAGCCGAACGCGATACTTTGCTCAGCGAACTTCGCGAAGAAGGCCATCGTGTTTTGATTGCTGCTGGCGCCGACCCGGCATCAGTCACTTTCCGTTACGGCGTTGATGCTCGTTACATCGGTCAAGGAAATGAAATCACGATTTGGATGGGTGAAGGCAATAAGTTTCCGGGTAACACGCTTGACATCGTGGCGGCTTTTGAAACTGACTACCGACGTATTTACGGACTTACGATTCCAGATGTTGGTGTCGAGGCAGTGACGTGGCGGCTTTCTGCTTATACCAAGGTCGAAGAGTTTGAGCCATTGGTTGACCTCTCCGATAAGCAAGGCACACCACACAGCACGCGAGCAGTTCGCTTCACGCGCCAAGGTGAGGCAATCATCACGCCCGTGTATCGCCGTGGCGATATCGGACGCGGTCAGGTCATTGATGGCCCGGCAATTATTGAAGAACGAGAAACAACTGCAGTTATCCGTCCGAATTGGACAGTGAGTCTTGGTAGCGATGGATCACTCATCGCCGACCGGAAAGTGAAGTGACCAAAATGGCCCGTACTTTTGATCCCATCGAACTTGAAGTGTTGTGGCAGAGCCTCATCGCAACAGTGAACGAACAAGCGCGTGCTCTGCAACGAGCGGCTTTCTCGCCGATCGTTCGCGAAGCTGGCGACTTAGCAAACGCGGTGTTCGATAAGCGTGGCCGTATGGTTGCTCAGGCTGTGACCGGCACACCTGGCCACATCAACTCGTTGGCTCGTGCCATTGGCGCAATCCTTGATGAGTATCCCATCAGCAGTTTGAAGCCTGGTGACGTCATCGTCACCAACGATCCATACAAGACTGCTGGTCAGTTGCTTGACGTCACGGTGATGTGTCCCGTCTGGAAGAACAACGAAATTATCGCCTTCTTCGGTTCGACTATCCACCACACCGATGTTGGTGGCTACGGAATCGGTGCTGGAGCCCGTGACGTTTTCGAAGAGGGGCTCTGGATCCCGATTTGTCGCTTGATGATTGGCGGCGAACGAAACCCTGATGTCTGGAAGTTCATCTTGTCGAATGTGCGTCAACCCGACCATATGGCTGGTGACTTGCAGGCACAAATGGCTTCAGGTGAAGTTGGAGCGCGACGGCTGTTGGCTCTGTGCGAACAGCATGATCTTGATGACATTGAAGAACTCAGTGATGAAATCATTACGCGTAGTGATGTGGCAACCCGAGCAGCAATTCGTGAATTGCCAGCTGGTACCTACAAGGCAAGCGCCGAACTCGACTTGGCCGATGGCAGTCGAATTCATATCGCGTGTGCGATCACGGTTGATGTTGTTAAGGGTGAAATATTGGTCGACTACGAAGGTTCATCGGGCGCCAGTCCGTATGGCATCAACGTTGTACGTAACTACACGCACGCGTACACAACCTTTGCGGTCCGCGCTGTGTTGAACCCTGACTTGCCAAACAACTACGGCAGCTTGGCACCAATTTTGGTCGAGGCTCCGGTTGGTTCAATCGTGAATGCAGTGTCTCCACAACCTTGTACAGCGCGTCACGTTGTCGGCATGTTCTTACCGAATGCATTGCTCAAGGCATTGGCACAAATTCGACCGATGCAAGCAATGGCCGAAGGTGCTGGCGCGGTGTGGACCATGCAAGTCAGCGGGACTTATGACGATGGCAGTCCGTTCATCACCTCAATGTTTACCTATGCCGGAGGAGTTGGGGCACGCGCAACAAAGAATGGTTTGTCGGCGTGTTCATACCCAACTGGCGTGTCGGCAGTGCCGGTTGAAGTCGTTGAAGCATCGGCACCCATTCGTTTCTTCCGTAAAGAACTGCGTCGTGGTTCGGGCGGCAAGGGCCACACCATGGGCGGTCTTGGTCAGACGGTCGAGTTCACTGTTGATGCGCCAAAGGGTTGGCAACTCAATGCAGTGACGTCTCGTTTGGCGGTTCCGCCCGAAGGAATCTTTGGTGGAGAAGCTGGCGAGTCGGGCAACTTCACGGTCAACGATGAAGCAGTTCGTACGCAAGCTCGTGTTGCTTTGAAGTCTGGTGACCGAGTTCGTCTCGATCTTCCAGGCGGCGGTGGCTACGGAGCAGTCGATAGCTGATTCACGACGCAGCAAGTTGACATACGGCAACAAATTTTGAGTTGATGGGGGAGGGGAAAATGAAAATTGAAACTGAAGGCACATGCTTCGGCAATCTGTGGCGTGACGCTGTTGCAGCGCGCTCAGATGCGCCGTTTTTGGTTTTTGAAACGTCATTAGGAGCCTCTCACTCGTGGACGTACGCCGAATTTGATGTCGTCGTGGCGCAGGCTGCTGAAACTTTGGTTCGACTCGGCGTCGGCAAAGGTGATTCAGTCAATCTTGCTCTCACCAATTCGCCGGCGTTTGTCGCACTGTGGCTCGCCAGTGTTCGCCTTGGCGCATGGATCGTTCCGAGCGATCCGCAATCACGAACTCAAGAATTGGTCGAACATCAACTACGAACGAACTCAAAAATTGGTGTCTGCTCGGTTCATCGTGAAGACGAATTCCGTGCTGCTGCACAATCGATTCCGGTCATTGTCATTGATGAAGATGATTGCGAACTGGCCGTGTTCGGAACTGAGAAGTTCACCAATTGGCCGACGCTTGATATTCGTGATCGCGCCGCAGTGATGTTTACCTCGGGCACGACTGGTCGACCCAAAGGTGTTGACATCAGTCAGGCCAACTATTCGTTCGCAGGTCAAGTCATGGCAGCGGCGAGTGGGCTGACGCCCGACGATCGTCAACTCGTTGTGCTGCCGCTCTTTCATGCCAATGCGCAGTACTACAGCTTCGCCTCGGCGATCGCTGTTGGCGCATCAGTGGCGCTGATGAGCACTTTCAGTGCAACGCGTTTCTTGCAACAAGCAAAAACCTATAACGTGACGCATGCCAGTTTGTTCGCGGCGCCGATTCGCATGATCTTGGCCCGCGGTAATACGCCGGTACCTGGTTTGGCCCTGAAGCATTGTTGGTATGCAATGAACATTGCTGATCATCAATATGCCGAACTATCTCAATTGCTGGCCTGTCAGCCACGACAGTTGTATGGCATGACTGAGACAATTCCGGCGGTACTCACTGACGAAGCGCAAACCCCACGTTCCGA
>CAMDER010000097.1 GCA_945896935.1 Bifidobacterium breve
TCGAACCGTTGCGCACATACAGACCAGACAAACTCTTCGGAATTGAACCGGTCACTCGCAAATTCGTATCGGTGATTTCATTAAAGACCGGCGCATAATTGCCTTTTAAAAACCACGGTGTCTTTTCCGAATCTCGGTCGATCATGTCAGTCATGTTGTTCCCCCGAACAGTTGATGGATTAGTTATCTTATTATTAGCGAACTTCATTCCACCATGGAGCCACTTGCGCAGCAAATCTTTTGGCATACGACCGAGTTAATTCATCAAGCGAATCGCTTAAATCCTGATTTTCGGTCGGCGGCAATTCGGATCCTCCCTGAATAGGGTCAACCCATTCCAGACGAAGACCAGCCAAAACTGAGCCAAGCAACGGCGAAGCAACTTCGTGATGTTCGCTGGTCTGATGACTGATAAACGCTCGAAAGTCGGTGAAGGCCAAGAGCGTGTAATACGTCTGCGGTTCTGAGCCTCGCCAATACTCATAACGCAACAAGCCAGGCTCATTGCCGTGACTGGCTCCATACAGATCTTTTGAAATCTGCTCGAACTGCGCCTCGCAACCGGGCTTCACCTTGATGTGGGCGAGAATCGTGGCCATGTCGACACCGTAACAAATCTGCTGATTCTAAAAATCAGCCGACGAGCTTTTCACTCAGAGCCCACAGTGCTGCAGCCCTTGCTGGGTCAACTGCTCGGGCAGCAACTCCCCCGTCATCCAGTTCGTCATCAGGAACAACGGCACTCACATTGCAATCCTCGCAATACTCGCCGCCACGTCCATCAAGTAAAGCCGATGTCGCCGCCCATACCGAAGTTGCGGCACCTTGCTCTGGCGACTTCCACGCCATTGCAGTGGGTCGTTCAGACAAACGAGTGATTAACGACGTCAATGTTTCTTCAGTCATGTAACGACTGAGTTCGGTATGAATGACACCAGGGTGTACGGCAAAGGCACGAACGCCCTTGTCTCGGTAACGCTTGTCGATTTCGACTGCATGCAATACGTTGCAGGTCTTGGCAGCCCCGTACGCCAAGAAAGGTTCATAATCTCGACGCTCAAAGTTCACATCATCAAAATCAACGTCACCCATCCGGTGACCAGCCGAACTCAACACCACGACACGTGCTGGCGCAGACTCAACAAGTCGCGGCAACAAATCTCGAGCCAGCAAGAAATGTCCGAGGTGATCAACTCCGAACTGTTGCTCAAATCCATCAACAGTGTGTCCAAGCGGCGTCGCCATAATTCCGGCATTCAGAATGAGACCATGAAGCGCAACATTGCGTGACATGAACTCGGCAGAAGCTGCCCGCACTGATTTCAATGAACCCAAGTCAAGAATCAGACTTTCCAACTGTGCATCGGGATGGGCCACTCGAATACCTGCAGCAGCGGTTTCATTTTTGGCTTGATCGCGGGCAGCCATAACTACGATCGCACCCTTCGCAGCTAATGCACGCGATGTCTCAAGCCCAAGACCACCAGATGCACCCGTCACCAAGAAGCGGCGACCAGTGAGGTTGATGCCTCCTAAGACTTCGTCAGTTGTCGAGGTAGCCGAAAATCCACTATTTGTTGTCATGACCGAAGCGTACGTTTAGTGCAATCATGCCAACGAGACGAGAACACACTCAACACTTAGCCGAGTGGTCCTCCAGCAAACCAACGATCAAACATCGGCTTGATTGCGCTCCATACCAATTCGACAATTAAGCCACTCGGCGGCTGCACATACGTAAACGCCCCATAGCCCTTATCGGGCGATGCTTGGGCCATCGCCAACGTCCAACCTTGAGCAACAAGTGCTTCGGTTTCGCCCTTGACATCATCGCTCCACACCCCAACATGATGGATCCCTGGATGTGTACGGCCATCCCAAATTGAACCCGGGGCACCTTCTAGCAGTTCAATGTGTTGGGGACCTTCGGCAGAGTACGTGAACTTCAAAGGAATGGTTTGCTCGCCACCGCCAGGAGTCCACACATTCTGTTCGCGCTCTTGAGGCTCACACCAGGTGACGCTTAACGAATCACCGAGTTCTTTCATGGCGAGTTCAAGATTCGGAACTCGAATCCCTTGGTGATAGCAACGGGTGTAATCAACTGTTCCCATGACGACTTCTTTCGCTGTGTAATTCGGCCAAAAAGTAACTTGAATACTGCCGCTTAGATGCGACGTTGGTGACCTTCCCAGTACGGAGCCCGTAATGGTTGCTTTTGAATCTTGCCGGTTCCGGTACGCGGAATGTGTTGCACAAATTCGACCGAACGTGGGGCTTTGTACCCGGCAAGCAATTCACGACAGTGGGCAATGATTGATTGGGCGACCTCCGCACTGGCAGTCACGCCTTCAGCAACTTGCACGAGAGCTTTCACACTCTCGCCAAAATCTTCATCGGGAACTCCGATAACCGCCACATCTTCAACTGCGGGGTGCGCCGCAATCACGCCCTCAATCTCGGCCGGATAGATGTTCACCCCACCAGAAATAATCATGTCAATCTTGCGGTCTGATAACCACAGATAACCATCGGAATCGATATAGCCAACATCACCAGTGGTAAAGACACCAGGCTCGAGATGCGAATCACGCGTCTTGGCTTCATCGTTGTGGTACGAGAAGTCGGTGCCCATCTTATTTTTGAAATACAACGTTCCCTCTTGACCCTGAGCAACTCGCTGGCTCTCATCGTTCACCACGATGACTTCAACAGAGTCGAGTGGCTTACCGACGCTGCCACCTTTGGCCAACCATTCAGTCGAAGAAACAGTCGAGATAATTGATCCTTCAGTACTTCCGTAATATTCGGTGATCTTCGGGCCCCACCATGCAATGAGTCCCCGCTTGACAGCCGGCGGACACGGAGCCGCGCCATGCCACACAGTTGTCAATGATGCTCCCGAAAATTCGTTCTTCACTTCAGCAGGCAAATCCAATAGCCGCTTCATTTGCGTTGGCACAAGATGCACATTTGTACATGAGTACTGATCAATCATCTGCAACATTGCGGCCGAGTCATATTTGTGTTGCATGACTGTTGTCGATCCACCGATCATCGGGAAGAACGAGAAGGCCCATTGAGCCGAGTGGTAAAACGGTCCACACAACATGGTTCGACCAGGGATTGGCAAGAAGTTTGAAAAGCCCGCGGCAATGAATTTCATGATGTCGGGAGTCATGGCCATACCGCCCGACAACGCACCACGAACGCCCTTGGGACGACCGGTGGTACCTGATGTGTAGAACATCGGGCCGCCGAGCATTTGATCGGAAGGCTCGTCAGCACTTGTTTGCGACAGCACCGTTTCAAAATCAACAAAACGCGAATCACTGCGAACTGCAGCGTCACTAGTAGTGCCGATACCTACAACGAGAGAAAGGCCCTTTGCTCGATCGTCTATGAGCGAAGCCGAAACAGTCGTATCAAATCGTTGATCAACAATGATCGCCTTTGCTTCCGCGTCGGCATAGACATAGGCAAGTTCATCGGCAACCCAGTGCCAGTTGACCGGAACATACGTCCAACCACCGTGAGCACAAGCCATGGCTATTTCAAACCATTCGCATTGATTGCCGGCAATGACCGCGATCGTGTCGCCAGTGACAAGTCCATGCGAACGAAGACCATTCACCAATCGATTCACTCGCTCATCAAGTTCGGCCCACGTAACGCTGTGCGTTTCATCGACAAGAGCTATTTCGCTCCCACGATCAGCAAGATGTGCTTGTGTCAGTACAGCCATATCTGTTTCTCCTGTCGCGACGTCAGATTTTGTGTTGCCTCAACGCGACAAGATGGTGACGCCCGAAATGCCGGGGGCGCCATACACATGCGTGTACGCAACCTTCGGATCATTGGGCACCTGACGAGCACCAGCTTGACCACGAAGCTGCAGAACGTTTTCGTACACCTGACGCAAACCAGATGCACCAATCGGCTCGCCGTTCGCCAAGCAACCACCATCGGTGTTCACCGGGAACTTGCCACCGATCTCGGTGTCGCCAGCCTGAATCATGAACTCTTGTTCACCGTGTTCACAGAATCCGTTTTCGGCCATATGCATCACTTCGGCACCAGCCTCGGTATCTTGCAACTGGGCAATGTCGATGTCTTCTGGTCCGATGCCAGCCATTTCGAAAGCGGCCTTCGACGAATCAACAGTCGGTCCCGCGTTGTGCTCGAGAGCAATTGACGGTGCCAACACTTCGAAACTTCCGAAGCGACGGCTACGCACAACTGCAGCATCCAAGAATATCGGCTTGTCGGTGTACAGGTGAGCCTTATCAGCGCGAGCCAAGATGAGAGCAACGCCGCCTTCACCAGGCGAACAGAACATGTATTGCGTCAATGGGTACGACAACATCAATGAGTCAAGAGCTTCTTGTTCGGAGATGGGCTTACGACGCCATGCCATCGGGTTCATTGAGCCATTACGGAAAGCCTTTTCGGAAACTTTGCCCAAAGTGCTATGCGAGATGCCGTATTCGTGCATGTAACGGTTGATCTTCATTCCGAAGAACTGCGTGGTTAAGGCCAAACCAGATGCGCCATACCAGTTGCCAAGTCCAGCACCGCGAGTATCGACTCGGAATGCTCCCCGCTCGTGCTTGTCGAAGCCAATCGCGATACCAAGATCAAAAACACCAGAACGAATGGTGTTGTACGCCGAGAACAACGCTGAACCACCCGTGGCACAACCGTTAGCAACGTTGATGAACTGCAGACCAGTCAAACCAAGTTGCGACACCATCGTGTCCGCAGCTCCGGCAGCGGCCGAGCCTCCGAAAGCGAATTGGACATCTTCCCATTTCACTCCGGCATCAGCGCAGGCACGACGAACAGCGATGACGCCTTGTTCCATACCCGACACACCTTCGGTGCGACCGAATTCGTGCATTCCAATTCCGACGATGGCGACTTCAGTACTCATTGTTTTCTCCCTGGCTCAGTAACCGATAAAAATTCTCACGCCACCGGCGCGAATGCGAATGTGACAACTTCATTTCCTGAGGCATCGGTCGATAGTGGAACGATGACCATTTCCATTTCCATACCAATCTTCAATTTCTCCGGGTCGGCTTCGGTGAGACGAGCTTCAACCTTGATCTGACCGGGCAATTCGACGTAGCCCACTCCGAATGCCTTGAAGGTCTTCGGATCGACATCGCCGGCGTATGGGGGTGCTTTTGGCGGGAAACCTTGAACGGTCCAGGTCCATAAGGTGCCGCGACGACCCAGCAATACCTGCTCGGTCTTTTCACCAGTGCACTTCGGGCAACCCGACTGCACTGGGAACATGTGATTTCCGCACGCCACGCAGCGGCTACCAATCAGTTGGGGCGTCTCTGAAGGCCAGGTGAAGACACCTTCAGTCACTGGAACTTGAGCCATGATTTCCCCTTTATCAACGAAAACGAACGACTGCTTTCGCAACCTCGTCAAACCTTAGTTCTGACCTTAGCCAAGAAACTTACCCGACGATTAATTAACTCACGAGGCACTACCCTTGAGCCCTGTGACGACTCCCGAGCAAGTCTTTGGCCCACTTTCCCCCGTCGAAGCCTTAACGGCTGTGGCGGCGATCCAAAAATGCCTGATCGACTATTGCCACGGTATCGATCGGTGCGATGCCGACCTTGTGTCCTCGGTGTATCACCCCGACGCCACTGACGACCACGGCAGTTTCGTTGGGCTTGCGACAGAATTTGCGATTCACGCCACCAAAAAGCTCCGCGAGTACGCGATTGCTACCACCCACTTTTGTGGATTACCGAGCATTACCTTCGAATCACCCACCATCGCCCACGTTGAAACCCAAGTGTTGGCCTGGCACCGAGTCTGCGAGTCAGGTGGTCCCCGTGAATTTCTCGAACAATTTTGTGGGCGGTACTTTGATCGCTTTGAATGTCGTAATGGTGATTGGCGAATTGCCCATCGCGCGTTAACTCACGATTGGGATCACAAAGAATTCGTTGACCCTGCTTTTAGCAACGGGAGATTCACACCGTCACCACGATCTCAGTAACGAAACTCATTAAGGGGAAATCATGACATCACTACCGACGACGACCGCTGCAGTTACCGCAGAATGGCTGACCAATGCACTGCGTTCGGGTGGCACGATCAACGCTGCCACCACAGTCGCATCAGTCGAGGCCAAGAACATGGGTGCTGGTATCGGCTTCATGGGCGAAGTTGGTCGTCTTGAAGTGACCTATGCTGGCGGACCTGGTCCCAAAGACATCATTTGCAAAATCCCGACCCAAGACTCCACCATCCGCGGCATGCTCGGACCGGCTCGCGTCTTTGAACGCGAAGCCCGTTTCTATACTGAGGTCGCACCACAATTGAGCATTGTTCCGCAGGCGTATGCAGTCATGGCCGAATACGAAACCGACGACTACGTGTTGCTGATGCAAGATTTGGGACATTTGCGTGAAGGCGATCAGTCAGTTGGCGTGAATGCCAAGGATGCAATGAATGCGCTGAAAACTGTTGCGCGTTTACACGCAGAGTTTTGGGAATCACCACGACTCAACTCATACGAGTGGGTTCCATCAATCAACAGCGACGGCATGAAGATCGGTGCTGGCATTTACGAACAGTCGCTTCCCGGTTTCTTACAGGTGTTCGCCCACGCTATTGACGCCGACATGGTTCCGTTGATGGAAAAATTTGGCAGCAACGTTCATCAGTTGCTTGATCGCTTCGCCGCCATGCCCAACACAATTGTGCACTTTGACTATCGCCTCGACAATTTGTTCTTTGGCGAAGGTGATGATGTGTGGGTCATCGACTTCCAGACCAGCAGTCGCGGTGGTGGAGCGTACGACGTTGGCTACTTCATGAGCCA
>CAMDER010000098.1 GCA_945896935.1 Bifidobacterium breve
GTACCAGCGCATTTACGTGATGCTCACTATCAAGGCGCCTCCGCCCTTGGACATGGCACGGGTTACGACTACCCTCATGATGATCCACGCGGATGGGTTCCTCAGCAGTATCTGCCCGATGAACTCACCGATAAGCGCTGGTACGAACCAAGTCAGCACGGACGTGAACGAGAAATCGCCCAACGTCTCGCCAATCAAGAACACGAACTCGGCAAGGAGGAATCATGACAGCAGGAGATTTGGCCATTGTGCTTGCCGCGGTTTTGCTGACTCTCGGATTCGCTGCGCTCATTGTCGTTCTATTGAGAGTTCTCGACACATTACGTTCGCTTCGCCTCGAAGTAGATTCGCTCCGACGTGAAACCGGACCTCTCCTTGCCGAACTGCGAGCATCAACTGATGAAGCGCGATATGCAGTTGAAGAAGCCCGCGAAGATCTCGATCGTTTTGATCGCGTCCTTGGTTCTGCCGAAGCAATCAGTGGAGCAATGGCCAACACCGGGCGCATGACCCGTATGGCTTTATCAACTCCGGTGATCAAAGTGGCAGCTCTTGCTACTGGCACATCTCGCGCTGCTCAGCGATTGAAGCGGGACCAAAAGAGAGTTGAACGTCAATCTCGCAGATCATCTTCGAGTCAAGTAGTAGTGAGGAAGAGTCGATGATCAAGCGTGTCGTATGGTTTATCTCGGGAGCGATCGCCGGAATTGGTGGCGCCCTATTTGCTGGCAAGAAAGTTCGCCGCACTGTGACAAGTTTGGGACCGGTGAAAGTGATCAATCGCGCCGCCAACTCAACTCGTTCACGTTTTTCTTCACTCTCTGATGCTTGGTCGACGGGTAAAGAAGCCATGCATGACAAAGAAAATGAATTGAAGGCCCGCCGCGATGGACGGGTCGAGACCTTGGCATCTCATTCGCACCTCGACCCGTTACAGCCCGGAGACGAAGTATTAGTAGACGGCGAACGGGTTGAACCAGGTCGGGTTATCGTGCTTCGCCAAGTCGACGATCCCAAACAGCCTCGCCGCTCGCGTTTAAGCCGTCACCGTCGTCCGTAGTCAAAAAGATCTACACCTCTGATGAAGAGTGACGTTTACGCTCAACCATTGAATCAAAAGTTGGTATCACGGTTACGTCAGGTGCTTGAACCTCGCCGTGTTCATACCGATGCCGCCGATATTGATTTATACAAACGTGATGCTTCAAATATTGAGGGCCGTGCTGGGGTGGTTTGTTTTCCGACGACAACGTCCGAGGTTCAAGACATCATTCGCATTTGTGCCGAATTCGCCCAACCTTTTGTCGCTCGTGGGTCAGGTACCGGACTTGCTGGCGGCGCAACTCCACTTGATGGAGCCGTGGTGATTTCAACTGCAAAAATGAACCGCTTAATTTCGGTAGATCCGATCAATCGAACGGCCTGGATTGAACCAGGCATGCTCAATCTTGATCTCACTCGCGAAGTCGCGCACTTTGGTTTGCACTTTGCCCCAGATCCCAGTAGCCAACAAAGTTGCACTATTGGAGGAAACGTCGCCAATAACTCTGGAGGTCCGCACTGCCTGGCCGATGGCGTGACCTCAAGTCATATCTTGGCTTGCGAAGTTGTCTTGTCCGATGGATCACTCGTGCTACTCGGGGGAGAAGAACCCGAACCGATCGGTCTAGATCTTCGCGGTGCATTTATCGGTAGCGAGGGAATGTTTGGAATTACCACCAAAATTTGTGTCCGCCTGATGCAGAACTACTCAGCAGTCAAAACCATGTTGATGGATTTCACTTCAGTTCAAGCAGGGGCCGAAACGGTGAGTGCAATTATTGCGGCTGGCATGGTTCCTGCTGCCTTAGAAATGATGGACCAACTGTGCCTCGAAGCGGTTGAAGCATACATCCATGCTGGCTTACCGACCGATGCTGCCGCTGCACTCTTGGTCGAGGTTTCTGGTTTACCCAACGCCGTTAATGAAGAGACCGAGCGAATCTCTGACATTGGTCGGGCACATGGTGCACGAACGATTCGGGTCGCCCAAGACGAAGCCGAGCGCGCGTTGTTATGGAAGGGTCGCAAGACCGCCTTCGGCGCAATTGCCCGAATCAAACCGAATTACTATTTACATGACACGGTGGTTCCTCGGCGTAAACTGAATGAAGTACTTCAAGAGGTGTACCGCATTGCGAGTCGTCACGACCTCTTAGTCCTCAACGTCTTTCACGCTGGCGATGGCAATTTGCATCCGCTCTTAGTTTTTGACAAACGCGAACCCGGAGTCATGGAAAGAGTGCTTGCGGCCGGAGAAGAAATTATTCGAGTCAGTGTTGCTGCTGGGGGAGTGCTTTCCGGAGAGCACGGAATCGGTCTTGAGAAGCGCGACTTCATGCCACTGATGTTTGGTCCTCACGATCTAGAAGCACAGTCAGCGATGCGGGTGGCGTTTGATCCACTTGGGATTGCCAACCCGTTCAAAGTTCTGCCAAGTCCATCAAGCTGCGGAGACGCCCACAACATCGGGGAGGACATGTGGGTCTAGATCTCAGTCCTTTCGCCGAACTAGTTGGTCCGGCCGACCAGGGACCAATTTGGCTCGCTGGCCAGCAGTCACGCCTGACGGCACCCTCGTTGGTTCGACAGGTCACGGCTCCATCAGGAATCTTCGACCTTCAACCCGACGAAATGACCGTCGTTTGCGGAGCAGGCACATCAATAGCCGAACTACAAGATTCGCTCACAGCAGTTGGTCAGTATGTCAATCTCTCGCGTAGCAATTCTGGTTCAGGCACAGTCGGGGGAGCACTAGCCACCGGACGTAGCGATATCTATCGACTTGGCCGAGGGGCAATTCGCGACACATTGCTACAAGCGCGCTATGTCAATCAAGATGGCCAGGTTGTGAGCGCTGGCGGACCCACCGTCAAAAATGTGAGTGGCTTCGATTTGTGTCGACTATTAGTCGGGTCATTGGGCCAACTCGGATTCTTGGGTGAAGTCATTTTGCGGACTCGCCCGATACCGCAGTGCTCGCGTTGGTTCATGATCAATGAAGCGCGTCCTGAAACCGTTGAGGCAATTCTTCGGCGGGTCTATCGACCAGCATCGGTGTTATGGGATGGACGCAAAGTGTGGTTCTGTATTGAAGGCAACTCGCACGATTGTGACCAAACTATTCAACAACTTGCCACCGACCTCGACAGACCAACCGAGGTTTCTGGACCACCAAATCTCGATAACTTTCCATTTCGCCAATCAATGCCACCAGCGCAACTTGTTGAATTTGTTCTCAGTCACATCAATCAAAAGACCGACCAAATACTCGTTGAAGCGGGCGTTGGAATTGTTCATCGTCAATCACCGGCTGAACCTCGAGTTGCCGACCCGACAGTTGAACTTCTTCACCAAAGACTGTTGCGACAGTTCAACCCAACTGGCCGTTTAAATCCGGGAATCAGTCTCGCCTCGGGTTCGACGGTCTGATGCAGTTCGCTGATCTGCCTCTCGTCGCCTCGCCGATATCGATCGTTGCTGACGATGTGCTTCGCGAGGGAATTCAACGTTGTAGCAACGATCTGAAATTGAGCGATATCCAATTGATTCGCCGATCGATGAACGCTGTGTACAAAGTGATGTCTGCCCATGGGCCACTGATCATGCGCGTCAGTCGACCAACTGGCACGACTGGGCCCGCAATTGAGTTCGCTCAATATTTGCAACGAAATGGTCTTGAAGTTCCCGCACCCTTGAGTGTCGTGCCATTTCGTCATGACGAAATAGAAATCACGTTATGGGAATTCATCGAACCCGACCCCGAACAACTTGTGGATTGGCAGACCATCGGAACTTTTGTCCGACGTTTGCACGACATCGATCCCAACGACATCGCAAAGTTTTATCCGTTGCCAAAGGCCACATCGTTTCCGTGGTGGAATTTTGATCAATTACTGGACGAGTTGAGACCGACGTTTACCGACAATGACCACGCCGTCCTGATGAAACGTTGGCAAGCACTTCGCCCGTATTTCGTGGCCGCTCAAAATATCAATCTTGAGTCATCAGCGAATCGCTCGGTGTTATGTCACGGCGACATTCATCCCGGCAATGTCATCATCAACCGCACCACTGGCCGACCGATATTGCTTGATTGGGATTTACTCTCGGTCGCTCCCCGTGAATGGGATCATGCCGCCTTGTTGACTTGGGCTTCCCGTTGGGGCGGACAAGCCTCAACTTATTCCGATTTTGCCCAAGGATACGGACTTGATTTTTCGACCAACGACTTAGCGACAGCGCTTGCCGAATTACGTCTATTGTCTGCAACTCTCATGCGTTGGCGGGCGAGTCTCTCAACACCTGACGCTCGGCTTGAAGCTGAGAACCGCATGATGTGGTGGCGACAAGATCCGACCGCCCCGATGTGGCAAGCCGTCTAGAGAAATAATCGCGAAAAATTATGGCGCGAAATTCAACCACTGGTCAGAAATCACGGAATCACCGAAGATCTCAATTCCGGTTTGAGAACGGCCCCAAGCCGACAAGATGAGGGCTACTGCAGATCCTTTCCATGCAACATCTCCCTTGGCATGTTCATGCGAGACATTGACTCGGTCGTCAGTCGGAACGATCAGCCATTCACCCTCACCGTCGGTGCAATGAAGATGCAATGATCCCTTCGGAAACTCTCGGCCGTTTCTTCGAGCCCAATTTGAAATCATGTCAATGTACAACTCATCAATGCCATCACATGCCAACGATCGATCCATCACAACTGGTCGGGATAAGGCGCGCTGAAGGTCGCATACATGAACCGCTGCTTCATTGGCCATTCGTCGAAAGTAGAAGCCCGCATCTTGGCGGTCGGACCAGGTCCACAATGTTTCTGAAGCATCAATATTTTCTAACGACCGAACGACCGACTCTGACCGAGCGGTGAACCATTCCAATAGGTCTTGTCCGTCAGCAGGTTGACTCTCAGGGCCGGGCCCAACTCGAACTTGCGACCTCGGGATGACAATTGCATCAACCATGGAAAAAACCTGCCCAACATGACCCAATAGATCGGCAACCTTCCAGCCGGGGCAATCATTGACATCCACACCAAGATTGCCAGTCGCAATTTGAATCATGTCGTCAATCGACCGTCGGAGTGATTCAAGATATTGCGGAGGAGTCAAAGAAGCCATATCGCTCAGACTAGACGCAGGCAAGGTGGACGAGGAAGGTACGGTATGAGAGATGTCCGTACGACCCCTCGCCCTCTCTGACGATGAACTTTCGTCGTGTGTGGGTTGCGGCTTGTGCTTACCCCATTGCCCGACTTTTCGGGTGACCAACGAAGAGGCACTGTCACCCCGAGGTCGCATTGCCACGATTCGTTCAATCCAGTACGAGGGCCGACAAATTGATGAACAAGTCAGTGAAATTCTCAATACCTGTGTGCAGTGTCGTGGTTGTGAACCAGCCTGTCCAAGTGGAGTTCCGTACGGGCGATTAATTGAGGCAGCAAAAAATGAAATGGCCAATCAACATCAAGCCGCTCCGTGGTGGCAGCGATTTGGATTGCGCCTCTTGCGCCATCACCGATTGCTACTCATCGGCACACCAATTTTGGCAGTAGCTCAACGATTGCATCTGATCCCCAAAAGGGCCGGGCTTTCACCTCTTCCTTTTCGACTTGGTTCGCCAGTCATATCCACATCACCTTCACCCGATGTTTGGTTGTTCACCGGATGCATCATGGATGCCTGGCAACGTTCCACCCATCGATCGGCTGGGGCGCTCATTCACGCAATAGGTTTCAGTTTGGGCATACCGAGCAAAGCAGGTTCGTGTTGTGGCGCACTTCATTCACACGCAGGTCTGCAGATCGAAGCCAGAAAACTTGCAATTTCAGTCATGACTTCAATGCCTGGCACGAGTCCAATTGTGGTTGACTCGGCCGGTTGTGGAGCAGCGCTGAAGGATTACGGACATCTACTTAGAACCCCCGAGGCTGTCGCCTTTAGCGAACGAGTCTTTGATATTCATGAATGGCTCGAACCTCACATGCAGTCACTCATGCAATCTCGCCAACCCATATCAAGCAAGCCATCAATCATCGTGCAGGATCCTTGTCATTTACGCCATGTCCAGAAATCCCATCTAGCCGTGCGATCGATCTTGTCTCCGGTTGCCAACTTGATCGAGATAGACGATGACGGATTGTGTTGTGGAGCTGGTGGCGCCTATTCGGTTGTTGAACCCGAACTCGCTCGACAAATTCGCGACCGCTTGGTGCGCAATATTATGGCTAAATCTCCCATCGAGAAAACTCTGGTCGCGTCCGCCAACCCCGGATGTTTGATGCACCTTCAGGCGGCGGGACTCATTGTGAAACATCCTGTCGATATTCTCGCCGAGGCATTAGGTCTCGTGCCCACAACAGTTCAACCACGGGAAAAAGGTACAGCGTAGTTATGACATTTTCAGAAGATGAGAAAACACCAGCTATTGATCCGCTCGTGATCGAACGCCTGGGTGACATTGCTTCACGATTGCGTGATGCTGCATCGTCACTTGATGACGTCATGTTTGATGTTTTGCGTGAAGCCTCACGTAAACGTGAAGGTCGGCCTGCTCTTGACAAGACAATGTCTCAGGCACGTCGCGCCATCGACAAGGCCGTGCATTTACTCGATCTTGACTAGCGAAACTGCTGAGCCTTTTCAGTCAAGGCCTCAATGAGCTCGGTAAAACTTTTTTGAAATGAAGCCACGCCTTCTTGCTCTAGTTTTTGCGCAACTTCTTCCATATC
>CAMDER010000099.1 GCA_945896935.1 Bifidobacterium breve
GAACCGCCGAAAGCAACCATTAACCAATCATCTCTTTCAACGTCTCAATGTTCTGAATTGCGTTTGGACCGACAGGGTTGATCGACAACATCGTGACGCCAGCTTCTTTGAACGACGCAATGCGCTCTTTGATGAAACTCTTTGGACCGACCAAGTTTGAATTCGACAACATCTCGCCAGGAACGGCTGCAGCTGCTTCTTCTTTCTTGCCCGCCAAGTACAAATCTTGAATTTCAATGGCTTCTTTTTCGTAGCCGTACTTCTTACAAATGGTGTTGTAGAAGTTCTTGTCACGAGCGCCCATGCCACCGATGTACAAGGCAGCGTTCGGACGGCTGAAGTCAAGAATCTTGGTTTGTGCTTCGCCAGTCAATGATTCATCAATGGCCAACATTCCACCAGCAGTGATTTGCAATTGACCCAACGCTGGATCGCGCTTGGCAATGCCCTTCTTCAGGTCGTCGCCCCAAACATTTTGGTACTTGTCTGGATCGAAAAAGATCGGCATCCAACCATCGGCAACTTCGGCAGTAGCAGAAACGCTGAGACCCATGAGACTCGCCCACCAGATCGGGATGTCTTTACGAATTTCTGCACCAGGCTTAATGATCTTGAGGGCCTTACCCAATCCTGTTCCGAGACCGGCGGGCAACGGAGCCTGGATCGTTTGACCTTCGATATGAAATGGTTCTTCACGGGCCCAAATGTGGCGACAAGCCTGAATGTATTCCTTAATGCGCAACATCGGCTTTTCGTATGGCATGCCATGGAAACCTTCGACCACTTGCGGACCACTTGCACCAAGTCCAAGGATAAATCGACCATTCGAGACATAGTCACAACCCGCAGCAGTCATGGCCATCAGCGCTGGCGTACGACTGAAGACGTTCAAAATTCCGGTACCGATTTCGACGGTGTTGGTTTTGGCCGCAAGGTAACCAACCTGACTAATCGCGTCGGCACTGTAAGCCTCGGCAATCCACACGGCATCAAGACCGGCTTTTTCGTATTCGACGACTTTGTCAACCGCGGCATGAAATCCACCGGCGTAATTGAGCATCATGGACAGTTTCATATTTTCCCCTTGTCGTATGAGATGTACTTCAGAACATTCGCCCGCAGGCGCATCCTCAACCTTACGAGTGCGACGAGGCGCCCGACGAACTTTCAGTGACCCCGATATTGAGATTTCCCGAGCGGAAACCTTCAAGATCAAGCGTCACGTACTGATATCCAGCGGCCTTGACTGCTTCAATGATGAAAACTCGCTGAGAGATGGCGTTTTCAAGTTCTGACTCGACGACTTCAATACGCGCGGTTTCGCCATAATGGCGCACTCGCACCTGTCGAAAGCCCAGTCCATGCAAAGCGGCCTCGGCGCGATCGACTCGACTCAAGATTTCAACACTGACCGTGGTCCCGTACGGCACTCGACTCGCCAAACACGCCGCTGCTGGTTTATCCCAGGTGCGTAAACCCATTGCATGCGACACCAACCGAACATCGTCCTTGGTGAAACCTGCTTGCACCAATGGAAACACCGCGCCACGTTCGAGAGCAGCGCGTTGACCCGGGCGATGATCAGCCAAATCATCAACATTGACACCAAGAATGACAGTCGCACCTTCGCAGTCGGCGATTGGACCAACGACATCCATCAGTTCGGCCTTGCAGTGATAACAACGATCAATATCGTTCGCTCGATACGCCGCCCGTTCCATTTCGGCGGTACTCACGGGAGTCCAACGTAAATTCCATTCGGTTGCCAACTGTCGACAGTCGGCTTCTTCATCGCCAGCCAAACTGGGCGACACCGCCGTCACGGCATGGGCTCGTTTCGCCCCAAGAACCTCGTGAGCAACTGCTGCAACAAAAGCCGAGTCGGCCCCACCACTAAAGGCCGTGACCACATGACCCAGATCGACGATGATCGCCACTAATTGAGCCATCTTGGCCTGCACTTCATCAGGAAGTCTTAAGGTTTCGAAGTGTGCCACCCCTCTATCGTGCCACGCCGAGGTGCCCAATTGCTCTCCCTTCGCTCTCCCATTCACGATCAAGAACGGGCAGACTCTAGGGATCATGGCTATTGCTCCTGAAAGATTTCCTATTTCTGAAGCTCGCGAGGCATACATTGCCCTGCCGTCAGGAATTCGGCTGCGAACCATCCACCGGGGTCCCGACAACGCTGACGGTCCGATGTACTTGCTCATTCACGGATTGGCCTCAAATGCGCGAATGTGGGACGGCGTCGGCTCAGCACTCGCCGCCAAAGGCCATCGCAGTATCGCTGTTGACCTGCGCGGCCATGGCCGCAGTGACAAGCCCGATGATGGCTACGACTTCGACACTGTGTGCCAAGACCTCTGTGAATTGCTCGACGCTCTTTCGATCAATACCGCAATTTTTGTTGGTCAGTCATGGGGAGGCAACATCGTTGTTCATGCGGCGCTCCGACATCCCGACCGCGTCATTGCCGCAGTTCCCGTTGACGGCGGATTCATTGAACTGGGTCAAACTTTTCCCGAGTGGGACATGTGCGCAGAACGCATGCAACCACCACGTCTTGCTGGCATGCGCGCAAGTCGACTCGAAAGCGCGATTCGCGCCACCAACACCGATTGGCCCGAATCTGGGATCATCGGCTCACTTTCAAACTTTGAGTTTCATGAAGACGGGACAATTAGTCCTTGGCTGACCTTTGATCGACACATGCTGATCCTCAAAGAACTATGGAAACACCGACCATCTGAAATGTGTGCGTCTATCGAACGACCCGTCTTATTTATGCCAGCAGATTCTGGCGATGTGGCGTGGACAAGCAACAAAGAAGCCGCAATTAATGCAGCCCTTGCAAAACTGAAGAGCGGACGCGCTCACTGGTTTCGCCCGGCACACCATGACCTACATGCCCAACATCCCGAGCGATGCGCCGATGTTCTGATCACTCATTACAAGAATGGTTTCTTCTCATGAGTACTTCTCCGCGCATCTTGACCATCATGGGTTCAGGCGAAACCGCACCCACGATGATGAAGCATCATCGCGAATTGATTGCCCGATTTCCTGGAAATCCCAAAGCAGTTGTTCTTGATACTCCCTACGGTTTCCAAGAAAATGCTGCTGAACTCGCATCAAAAGCCGTTGAATATTTTCGTAAGAGCGTTGGCCATCCGATTGAAATTGCTGGGCTGACTCGACTACATGGTCAAGACACCTTGGTGGTCGAACAGGGACTTTCTCGGGTCCGCCAAGCTGATTATGTTTTTGCCGGACCCGGTAGCCCGACCTATGCACTTCGTCAATGGGCTGGGACTGCCGTTCCCGATATTGTGCGCGGAAAAATGCGCACGGGTGGTGCAGTTACCTTTGCCTCGGCTGCTGCCCTAACGCTTGGCCGCTACACCGTTCCGGTGTACGAGATTTACAAGGTTGGAAATGAGCCCTGTTGGCTTGAAGGTCTAGATGTGCTTGGCGAAATTGGGCTGAATGTTGCAGTGATTCCGCACTACGACAATGCCGAAGGCGGCCATCACGACACGCGATTCTGTTACCTGGGCGAACACCGACTCGCGATGCTTGAGGAACAACTCCCCAATGATGCTCACGTCATCGGAGTCGACGAGCACACGGGAGTCATTTTAGATCTCGATACCAATACCGCGACAGTAGTCGGCAACAGCACTATCACCGTACGCATCAAAGGGCAATCAACGATCCACAACGCTGGTGATGTGATCTCGATTGATGCACTTCGCGATCCAGCCACCGGCGCAACGAATATTCCAGTTCAAATCACCCAGACCGAAAATCTGCAAGCAGAACCAGACAGAGAATCGACCGCCCTCTCTGCTGATACGCAAATCAACGAACAGGCTTTCAATGAAGCAATGTCTGCTGGTGACGCTGCGGGTGCGGCCCGAGCCGCTCTGTCACTCGAGTCCGCGATCCATGCGTGGTCGGCCGATACTTTGCAAGGCGAAGAAATGGATAATGCCCACGCCGCTCTTCGCTCAATGATTGTGCGTCTCGGCGATGCCGCCATTGGTGGACTTGCCGATCCTCGCGATGCGCTCGAGCCAATGATGAATGTGCTTCTTGAACTTCGCTCAGTCGTACGAGCCGACAAGCGCTACGACCTATCTGATTTGATTCGCGATCGTCTTGCTGCCGTCAAAGTAGAAGTACGTGACACTCCGCAAGGGGTCGAGTGGGTCATCAACAACGACTAGCCCTAGTGGTGGCTCAGCCCAGCCAGCTGAGAACGACGGCGAACTCCAACGGCCGAATAAGCAGCAATAAAAACCAGAGTTCCGGCCAAAATAATGACTGCACCGCTCGGAATATCGGCGTACCAACTGATGTACATGCCGACACCACCGAAGATCGCACCGAGAACGGGCGATAACCACAACATGCGACCGAAAGAATTTGTCATCAATCGGGCAGTTACTGCTGGCAAAACTAAAAGCGCTGAAATAAGTAACACTCCGATCACACGGACTGTTACCAAGATCGTTGCCGACAGCAAAACCATTAATACTGCTTCCATCGCCGGGACACTGACCCCACTCACACCAGCAACCTCGGGATCAAATGTGGCAAACAAAAGTTTGCGATACAAACCAATGATGACAACGACGCTCAAGACTCCAACACCAGCGACTGCCAAAATGTCACTCGTGAAGACACCCAACACGTTGCCAAAAAGCACGGCATCAATACTTCGTTTGGCCTGACCAAAACGGGCCTGCAAGGCCAGACCCATGGCAAAAGATGCAGTGGTAATGACACCGATCGCTGCGTCTGCACCGATAATGCGCTTTCGAGATACTCGCCCGATCATTAACCCAGATGCCAGGCCCCAAAATCCGGCACCAAGGAAGTAGTTCAAATTCAAGACTGCGGCCAATGCGGCGCCGCCAAACACGGCATGACTCAGTCCATGTCCGATATAACTCATACCGCGCAAAACCACAAAGACTCCGATGAGTCCGCATAAGGCCCCCGCCAACGTAGCGATAATCAGACCGTTACGGAAAAACTCATATGAAAATGGTTTGAGTAGATCGACAGCAACAATCACGATGCACTGCTTCGGTTCAAACGATTGCGCAGTTCATCGCCACCTTGCTCAAGAACAATAGGCATTCCTCCATGTTGCAAAACTTCCATCGGCGCGCCGTATGTACGCTCCAAAAAGTACGGTTGCAAAACTTCGGCCGGAGTTCCATCGGCGATGACTGTTCGGTTGAAGCACACCAAACGTGGAAGGTGGGCCGCTAGTCCGTTGAGATCGTGCGTCGTGAGAACAATTGCGATGCCGTCGCCATGAGGTGGGCTCTCATTGAGGTCGGCGAGAACATGAAGTACCTCATGTCGAGTTCGTACATCAACACCAGCAGTCGGTTCGTCAAGAATCAACATGTCGGGCTTTTGAATGAGGGCACGCGCCAAGAAGACTCGCTGCTGCTGACCGCCCGATAATTCGCGAATGTGTCGTTGTAACAGTCCCCCGAGACCTAAGCGCTCGAGGACATCTTCGATTAAAGCAAGTTCGGAGTTTTGCGATTTTGGACGCATCAAACGTTGGGGACGGCTCATCCCAATCACTTCGCCCACGGTTACTGGGAAATTCCAATCGACTGTTTCTAATTGAGGAACATACGCCAGTCTCAGACCGGGCAATCTTTCAACCTTGCCATGCACTGGTTTGATAGAACCCAGTAACGCCCGCAACAACGTCGTCTTGCCTGAACCAGATGGTCCGACGATCCCAACAAATTCACCGCGCCTGATGGTTAAATCAACGCCTTCAATCACTGGGGCACCACCGTAGGAACACGACATGTGTTCACATTTCATCAAATTCTGATTTTCCTCGGGTACCGACTTCATTGTGGATAGTCCGCTGTATCAGGTCCGACATCGGAGGTATCGAGAGACGTCAAAGCTGAAGCATCTCCACCAAGTGCCTCAACCATAGTGACGTAATCAAAGCGCATGAGTCCGAGCCACGAATGATCAGGGTCTCCTGGAGCGCCTAGGAGATCATCATCACGAAGGACGTCAACATAACGAACATCTGATTCTTTCCCAATTTGTTCGAGCACACTTGAGGGGAATACTTCGCTACCAAAAATCGCCGTGACGCTTTCTTGTTTCACTTGATCAATGAGTTCGGCGATTTCTTTAGGGGTCGGCTCTTCAAAAGATGACGGCTGAATGGCCCCGATGATTGTCCATCCATAGGTTCGAGCGAAGTAGGCATAAGCATCGTGGTACGTGAGAAGTTTGCGTTGCTCCGGAGCCAACGTCGCCGTTGATTCGACGATCGCTTGGTCGAGCGCATCTATTTTCAACACAAAGGCTTCATAGTTGCTTTTATATGTCGCAGCGTTGTCAGGATCGGCGGCTACGAGTGAATCACGAATCAACGCGGCAAAATCGCCGGCCATTTGTGGGTTAGTCCAAACATGAGGGTTTGGCTTACCTCCGTCTTTAGGAAACGAGAAATCGTAAATCCATTGACCTTCGGGAAGGATCGTGGTGGCTAGTTCGCAAATGACCGAACCTTCAGGCACATTGGCTCGAGCCATCTCTTTCGTTGGTTCTTCAAGCGACAGACCGTTAATGAAAACTATGTCGGCGTCTTCAAGAGTTGCAGCAACACTTGGTGGTGGTTCGTAGGTATGGCTATTTGTTCCTTCGGGCACAATCCCCTTGATCACTGTCGGGGTGCCTGCTGCGATATTTGCTGCAATGCT
>CAMDER010000100.1 GCA_945896935.1 Bifidobacterium breve
TAACCATCCGAGTCGATAAAGCCTTGATCGCGAGTACAAAACCAACCATCACCATCTAGCAAACTGGCACCGGCATATTCGCCCGAGACTTGTTCACCGCGCAAATAGATCAAACCCGACTCACCTGTCGTGACAACCTGTTCATGATCATCGCGAATTTCAATTTCAACCATCGGCAATACTTGGCCAACCGACGATAGTCGTCGTTGAATCATTGGATTATCCGATGTCAATGCATCGCGATGATCGTCTGGTCCTAAAACCGCAATCGTTGAAGCAGTTTCGGTCAGGCCGTACGCGTTGACAAAACCAGTATTCGGAAATGATTGCAAAGCGAGGCGAATGATCCGTTCCGAAACTTTGGCACCACCGTACGACAACGTACGCAATGTTGAATGATCAACAATCTCTCCGTCAAGTTCATCTACAACTCGAGCCAACATCGTGGGAACAACCATGGCGTGAGTGATTGCTTCACGCTGAACAGTTTCAAGCCACGCTTGGGCCGAGAACGATTGCAAGTACACCAAGCGACGACCCGAAAATAGATTCGACAACATATTGGCGATACCGGCGATGTGATACGGCGGCACCGAAACCAGCACTGCTTCTGATTCATCAGCACTACCAAATTCAACAGACCCCAACAAATAGGCCATCAGATGCCGATGTCGCAACAATGCCGATTTCGGTTCAGACGTCGTGCCACTCGTAAACAGAACAACCGCAACGTCGTCATCATTTTCAGCTGGTTCGACTGGTCCGACTTCTTCGAGATCAATGTTTGATAATCCACGAAGCCAATCATCAAGAATCAGCGGTGACAATTCTTCCAAACGAGCTACCGTCAATGGATCAGTCAGCACCAATGAATTCGGATAACGCTCAATCAAAGAACGCAGCTGACGATCTTCGAGTCGGTAATTAACCGGAACGAATGGAACACCCGCCCACGCTGCAGCAAACAAGGCGACGGGAAGCAGCGCATGATTTTCACCGACGTACATAACCGAGGCGTACTTGTTATGAACTTGTGTCGCGCCTAGGCGAACAAGAAAACCAAAATCTGTGCCGGTTAAACGGAAATTTCCATCACCGAGAAGACAACGATCTTCGAACCCAGATTCGACCATTTCAATCAACGACGAAAGATGCATGTCAATTCGCCGCAGTCAGATTAAAAACGCGGGCCGTTGGTCTTCTTCTTTTCAGGCACCTTGAACGGGGCTTCGATCAACATTTCAAAGCGGCCATCATCGGGCTGATTCGGCTCATTGAGACGCTGCAAGTAGGTCTTGATTGCTGCACGTGCACCAGCAACATGGTCTCCCTTAATTCCCACCGAACGACTCAAAGCATCCTTGGCCTTGGTGACTCGTTCTTTGCGAGCCGCCTTCTCTTCTTCAGAACGAGCCTGAGGAACCTTGTTCGTTTTGGCTTGCTGAGCAGCGAGGCGGCGGGCTTCAGCGGCCTGAAGTGGGGTCAGTTTGGATTGATCGGGCACAGCGGTTTCCTTTGAGCGACTTGGACGCGGAGCTCCAGTGGTTCTAACACTGGAGCGACAAAATGATACCCCTGCTCGGAGCCAGACCGCTTGTGCGCTCTGTGACTATATGAGGCAATTCCTCCTCAACCAATCGCGAGCGATGCGAAATTATCGTGATCGCCGCCGGAGTCGCGCTCGCATAAATATCTGATCAAGCAATTCTCAGGTGGTGGTGTGGTGCCCGGGATGGGACTCGAACCCATACTCCCTTGTAAGAGAAGGGGGGTTTAAGCCCCCCGCGTCTGCCATTCCGCCACCCGGGCGCCGCTCATCAGGCTAGGGGCATTTTGGCTAAGGTGCGATCAGTCGAAGGGACAAATCTTGCCCTCAGTCGAGATGATCGAATAGCGAAATGGTGGAGAAATGAAACTTCAGTTCACACAACGACTTGTACGTTCAGCGATTGCCGCCACTGTGTTGGCCTCAGTAGCAATGACAACTGCTGCTCATGTGTCGGCCGCTGACGGCGATAGCGACCAAACATTCTTTGCCGGCCGTGTATTGCACGAATTCGGTGGGCCGTCAACGTTCTATGACACCGCGGTTCAGAGCGACGGCAAGATCGTAGCCACCGGCAAAGTAGAAATCGGCGGCATCGACAACATCTTGGTTGCCAGGTTCAACACCGATGGCTCACTTGACACCACCTTCAACTCAACTGGGTGGCGTTCGATCGTCCTCGGGCCTGGCGACTCTGAAGGCTCAACAGTCGTCACACAAAGTGATGGTTCAATCTTTATTCGTGCTCTATCGGATTGGAGAGTGTTGCCCACCCCCTATCGCGATGCACTCGTGATCAAGCTCACACCCAGTGGTGCCTTTGATACGACCTATGCCGCCTTGAGCTCTATCCCGGGTCGTCAATACTTGATTTTTGAAAATTCGGAAATCTCGGGAGGACCTTCGACGATGGCGTTTGATTCGGTCGGGCGACTCGTTGTCATCGGAACTGTCAGAGACGGTTCTGACGCGACAAGCTCGTACGTAGCGCGACTCCTTCCGAATGGCGAATACGACATCAGTTTTAGTGGTGTTGGTTATCAAAGGTTTTTGACGCCTACTGAAGCATCATTTTCGTCTGTGGCCATCACAACTGGTGACAAAATCGTCGTCGGAGGTAGTCGTCGCATAGGTAGTGGCAGCGAAACCGGCGCCATCGTTGCAAAATTCAAGGCAGATGGAACACCTGACCTTAGTTTTGATGCCGATGGCTGGGTCGATGTTTCATCAGCGGGAGCCATCAGTGCCATCGCTGTACAAGCCGACGGCAAAATTGTCGTCGCAGGAATCACAGGTATTGGGGGTGCACAAACTTCATTTGTATCGCGCCTCAATTCCAGCGGATCAATTGACACAACATTTGGCGCGAGTGGCAGCTTCGTTTATCCAGCCAGCGATGCAGCACTGTTTTACGACCTTCTTATTGAGGCATCTGGGAAAATTGTTATATTTGGTTTAGCGGGATCCAATTTCTACAAATTCGATTTACTCGCGGTTCGCCTAACAGGTAACGGAACTCTCGATTCATCATTCGGTAACAACGGGACAAGCCAAACGCCCGTTGGTTTTTCTGTACTCGGATCTGCAGGAACAGTCCAAAGCGATGGTCGGTACATCCTCGTGGGCCAAACACCCGCCGCAATTGAAGCTCAACGTGCTGTCATCGTCCGCCTTGATTCTCTAGGAAAACCCGATGCCACGTTTTTGTCAGGAGGGTTCACTCAGCAAAATGGCTATCTGAATGATGTGTACGGATCAAGAATTCTTGAACTAGCTGATGGCTCGTTCATTACGCTTGGCGTCTCGCTGGTTGCCGCACCGTACATGTATCTCGTCAAATACCGTTCCGACGGCACGATTGACCGCAGTTTCGGAAGCGATTTCGGTGTCGGTATCGGAACAATTGGGCTTGCCGCCGGTCCGACAGGTGCAACAAGTGACATTCTCAATCTTGATTCTCAATCAAATGGTCGTATTCTCGTGTTGGCCCAACAACCAATCGGTCCCGGCAATCCGGTTGTCTTTGGTTTTACAAATGCTGGAATTCTTGATCCAACATTTGGTGTATCTGGTGTGGCAACAATCCCAGAGAGCAGTTTGATTCCAACCAGAATGGTGGTGTTACCTGATAACAAAATATTGGTCACAGCGTTCACAACGGCTACATTCGCATCCAGCATCTATCGCCTGAATGCAAATGGCACGATCGATACCTCATTTGGTACAGGCGGATCAACACTGATCGCATCACCAGACACGAGCCCAGCGCAGGTTAACGGAATGAATGTTTCTACTGACGGAAAGATCATCGTGGTGGGTGCATATGCTGCCATCGCTAACCCCCGAACTCTCATTTCAAGATATTCAGCAAACGGAACGCTTGACACAACTTTTGGAACCAACGGATTTGCCTTTGCCGGAACCGGCACAAGTGGCAGTTATGCAGTCACAGTCAACGTTTTACCCGACAGTCGACTGCTCATTTCCGGAACGTCTGATTTTGGTACATCTCACGAAATTTTCTTAACCCGGCTCTCATCTTCTGGTGCTACCGATACCACATTCGGGACAAACGGTTATATCCGCTACGCGGGAGTTGGAAGCAGCGTGTATGCAGTCGTGGCGGTGCAACCGGATCAACGAATTCTGATCGGGTATGCAACAGACCGAGTGATCATTAATCGACTCAACGAGAACGGTTCAATTGACTCAACTTTCGGCACGAACGGTTCAATAACGCGAACGGCCGCTAGCGGAGAAAGAAATATCATTGATCTTGTCCGCCTGCGCAACGGAAAAATCATGGCAAGCTGGGTCAATTTCCCTCTTGTCGGAGATACGACAATTGATATTGCCCGGATTCAAGCAACAACCCGCCCAATCGTTCCGCTGACGCCAGCGCGTTTGTTTGATACCCGTGATGGTTCAGGCGGAGTCAATGCCAGCAAAGTCGGCAACGGTCTCGGCGGTGGAACACCCATCGAATTCACCGTCACCGGACAAGGCGGAGTCCCCGCATCAGGAGTCGGAGCCGTGTCACTCAACGTCACCGCCGTCAACACCGAAGCACCCAACGAAGGTGGCTACGTCACCGTGTACCCATGCGGCACCCGACCAAACGCCAGCAACCTCAACTTCACCAGCGGACAAATCATCCCCAACGCTGTCATCGCACCTGTCAGTGCTACCGGCAAAGTGTGCTTCTTCGTGTACGGCAAAGCCCACCTCCTCGCCGACGTCAACGGCTGGCTGCCGATTGGAGCAGCATTCACAGCCGTGTCCCCGGCGCGTTTGTTTGATACCCGTGATGGTTCAGGCGGAGTCAATGCCAGCAAAGTCGGTGACGGCCTCGGAGGCGGAACACCCATCGAATTCACCGTTACTGGACAAGGCGGAGTCCCCGCAGCAGGAGTCGGAGCAGTGTCACTCAACGTCACCGCCGTCAACACCGAAGCACCCAACGAAGGTGGCTACGTCACCGTGTACCCATGCGGCACCCGACCCAACGCCAGCAACCTCAACTTCACGAGCGGACAAATCATCCCCAACGCCGTCATCGCACCCGTGAGTGCCAACGGCAAAGTGTGCTTCTACGTATACGGCAAAGCCCACCTCCTCGCCGACGTCAACGGCTGGTACCCCGGCTAGGTACGCATCTGGTTGGCCGACTGTTTCAAGTTGCGGGGTTACGCAACCTGAGACGGTCGGTCGGTCGGCAACGCGTCACAAGTAAATCCGAGGGCCAACCACATTTCGCCTCGCAAGCGATCGGCCAATGGTGGCGTGAGCTGGTTGGCCACGACCAGCCCTTCAATCATGTCAGCCAACACCGCGACCCATGGTCGACCTTTCACCCGAACCGCCACCGTGACCCCGCCATCAAAACGACGAATTGATCGATCGGCCCCGACGATACGTGGCGGACAACGAAACCCGGGCACGACCAAACCCCGAGTACGGGCCTCTCGCCCCAAAGTACGGGCGGCGGTGGCAAAGTGAACGGTCGTGGCTTCCATGAGAAAGATCACTCTAAAAAAGGGGTATGGCACAGAACATTCCGGAGAACGCCGAGACTCAATCAACCGTTCATACCTCACCCCCGACCTAAGGTTTCGCCGTGAGGAGCCACCATGTCTGAGACCTATAACCCCGCCCAACAGAGGGTCATCGACATGCTCGGCAAGGCCGAGGTTCGCCCCGATATTCCTCCGTCCCTCGCCGACGAAATTCGAGCCAATCTCGAACAAGCTCTTTTGCCCGTCGCCCAGTTACTGCCCGACATTGCCACCTATGAAAATCGCTTTTATCTGAGCAAACAAAGCCTCACCAATGCACTCTCTTGCGAAGGCTTTTTTCTTGATGGCCAGGGACCCTTCGAGTGGACCAACGCCAACTGCAAAGGCACCATCGTTCATAAAGCCATCGAGGTCTCCATCAACCTGCGTCACCCCATGCCGCCAACTGATCTCGTTGAAGAATCGATTTCACGGCTTAGCAACGACGCCGGAAAATCAATCAGCGAATTCTTAATCACGCTTGACGAATTTGCTCGTGCCGAATTGGTCGGCGAATGCAGCGCACTCTTCACGCGCTTCACCGAATGTTTTCCGCCCATTAAAAGTTCATGGATTCCGCAAGTAGAAAGTTCACTGGCACTTAATCTTTCGAATAATCGAATTCGCGTTGGCGGCAAAGTCGACCTTGCACTTGGTAAGCCGCCCGACAAAGTCATCATCGATCTCAAAACCGGTCGCTGGTCGCCAGCGCACTATGACGATTTGCGTTTGTACGCACTCATTGATTTCTTAGCGATTGGAAATGCCCCCAGAAAAGTTGCCAGCTATTACCTCGATACTGCCGAAGTTCATCAAGAAGATATTTCTGAAGCAGTCCTGCGCTC
>CAMDER010000101.1 GCA_945896935.1 Bifidobacterium breve
CGGTATATGCCATGAGTTCGTCGGCCGGTCCGCCAGCAAAACGACCATGCCATAACGTCTTTGAATCGTCTTGCTTGCTCATGAGACTTTCCTCACTTTTGAGTTTGTTGAAATTCCGGCAAGTTCGCGAAGTTTGTCGGCCATGTTGGCACCACCAATGTCTTCAGAGGCAATGCAAAAAATGGTGTCATCACCGGCAACCGTACCGATGAGACCATTCATCCCACTGCGGTCGAGCGCCGAAGCAACAACGTGAGCACAGCCAGGTGGCGTGCGAACTACAACCATCGGGCCGCTGTGTTGCACATCGGCCACCCACTCGCCCATCACGCGCCGCAACTGGTCTTCTGGAGCCAAACGAGCTGGAGCAAATTCGGGAATCGCATACACGGTGTCGCCACCTGGGACGCGCACTTTCACCGCTCCAAGATCTTCAAGGTCTCGCGACACAGTCGCCTGAGTTGCACTGACTCCGTTGCCTAACAAGAGTTCAACGAGTTGTGGCTGGTTGGTGACTGCCTGCTGTGAGATCAGTGTGGCAATCATTTGTTGGCGTTGCGCTTTTGTACTCATTTAGTGACCCCCAATAAGTAGGCAAGCACGCCACGAGACGCGTGCAGTCGGTTATGACCTTGCTGAATGACTCGGCTCGTCGAACCATCTATGACATCGGCAGCGACTTCGTAGCCTCGGTAGGCCGGAAGGCAATGCATAAAGATTGCCTTCGAAGCAGCCTGTGACATCAAGTCTTTTGTCACCGCGTACGAACCGAAGATTTGTAAGCGTTCGGCCTTCTCTGCTTCTTGGCCCATGGAAACCCAAGTGTCGGTGTGCACAGCATGAGCACCGACGACAGCGAGATTGGGATCGGTTGATTGATCAATGGAGCCACTACCCAAGGCAGCAATGCGACTCAACTCGGCGTCTGTTGCTTCATACCCTGATGGGCACGCCAAACGGTAGTGAGCACCGAGCATCACGCACACTTCGCCAAGTGACCGCGCCACGTTGTTGTAATCGCCTACATAAGCGACTGTCTTGCCTTCTAGCGATCCAAATTCTTGAACCATCGTGAGCGCATCCGCTAGTCCTTGCAAAGGATGTGATTCATCGCTCAGCATGTTGACCACAGGAATCGAACTTGCCTCGGCCAGCCGTTTAACCACATCGTGCTTGAAAACCCGGGCTGCGATCAGACCGTGATAGCCCGACATAATGCGGGCAATATCTTCAACTGGTTCACGAGAGTCGAAACCAACTTCTTCACCACGGGTATAAATCGGGTGACCACCAAGTTGTACGACGGCAATTTCCATACTGTGGCGCGTTCGATTAGACGGCTTTTCAAAAATGAGCGCAGCACCCTTGGGTGTTCCGTCGGCGTGCTTAAGTGGACGACCAAGACTGGCTGGATCTCGTTGCGAGAGTTCAAGCACAATCTTGATTTCGTTAACTGTTAAGTCGGTGATGTTCAGTAAATGCTTCATTGTTTTCAGGCGATAACGCCAACTCCTTCAGACAAAACTTGAGCGATTGCCGCGATGACTTCGTCCATTTCGGCGATTGAAACTGTGATCGGCGGAGCGAGACGTAATGAAGTTGCGTTGACTGCGTTAGTGACAATTCCCCGATTCAATAATTCGAGATACACAGCCTTAGCATCCCGCTTTGATCCAAGTTCGACCGCTCGCAAGAGCCCCTGACCGCGTACTTCAATGACTCCATCAACTTTTGCGAGCTCTTCGGCCAGGTACTGACCCTTATCGTGCGAAAGCACCGGTGCATTGATTCGACGCATCTCACCAATGACTGCAGTGATGGCAGCACCAGCGATTGCGGTACCGCTATAAGTCGACCCGTGATCGCCTGGCTGGAAGACAGCGGCCACTTCACTCTTGGCCCAACAGGCTCCAACGGGGAATCCGTTTCCGAGAGCCTTGGCCATCGTGACGACATCAGGAACAATGTCGGCATGTTGAAAGCCAAACCACTTACCTGTTCGCGCAAAACCTGTTTGCACTTCGTCGACCATCATCAACATGCCTCGTTCATCACATAGTTGACGAATGCCTTGTAAATATTCCCGTGACGCAGGGATGACTCCCCCTTCGCCTTGAACGGTTTCAATCAGGATCGCCGAAACTGATGGATCAATGGAATCTTTCAACGCTTGAAGATCTCCGAACGGAACATGACGAAAGCCGTCTGGCATCGGATGAAATGGTTCTTGCTTTGTTGGCTGACCAGTCGCAGCAAGCGCGGCCAGGGTTCGACCGTGGAAACTTCCGAATGCCGACACGACAACATGTCGACCACGTCCGCCAAAACGACGAGCCAACTTGAGGGCGGCTTCATTTGCTTCGGCGCCACTGTTGCACAAGAAAACTTGACCGTGTGCGCCCGAGGCTTCAAACATCAATTCGTTGATCGCAATCGCAGCTTGTGTCGCTACAGGATTCGCAAAGAAGTTGCTGACATGCAACAGAGTAGACAGCTGCTGCGAAATTGCATCGGCGATCACCGGGTTGCTATGACCAAGCGACACAACTGCGATACCTGACAAGAAATCGAGGTAACGCTTGCCATTGCTATCCCACAGTTCGGTACCGAGTCCCTTTTCAAACATCACTGCTGGTGCACCAAATACTGGCATAAATGGGCAGTATTGATTAGGTGAAGTTGAGAATGTATGTCCGCTCATGATGCTTGACCAGCCTTTCGATATGAACTTTCAACCATGGTTCCGATACCAGAATCTGTGAAGAGTTCAAGAAGCAACACGTGTGGAATTCGTCCGTCCAAGATGTGCGACCGCTTCACGCCATTTCGCACGGCATGAACACAACTTTCAACCTTCGGAATCATTCCACCAGCGATCGTGCCATCAGCCATGAGCGCATCAAGTTCGTCGGGAGTCGTCTGTCGAATCAAGCTGCTTGGATCAGTGACGACTTTCCGCAAACCTTCAATATCGGTGAGGTACACAAGTTTTTCTGCGCCAAGCGCTTCGGCAATTGCGCCAGCAACGGTGTCGGCATTGATGTTGTAAGCCTGCCCATTGGCATCGACGCCAATCGTGGCAATGACCGGAACAAAATCGTCATCTAGTAAACGTTGCAAAATCGCCGGGTTGATTTTTTCGACATCACCAACAAATCCGAGTTCGGGATCTTTGGGGGTTGCAGTAATAAGAGTTGCATCTTCTCCGCTCACGCCAACTGCAAATCTGCCGTGCACATTGATCGCCGCAACGATTTGTGGATTCACTTGTCCGCTCAACACCATTCGCGCAATATCAACAGTCTCGGCATCGGTGACCCGTAAACCGTTTCTAAATTCGGTGGTCTTGCCGAGACGAGTCATGAGGGCGCTGATCTGCGGTCCGCCACCGTGAACAACAACAGGCTTTAACCCAACAAGCCGCATCAACACAATGTCTTCGGCAAATAACGCCAGCGCATCAGATTCGGTTGCGCCAGCCAATGCATTGCCGCCGTATTTAACGACCACGACTTTGTTAGCAAATTTGCGAATGTACGGCAATGCCTCAATGAGAACAGCAGCCCGTGACTCGGGAGTCAATGCGTTTGATGAAATTGTTGTACTCACGGGTACACCCCAATCGAAGTCAGTCCAGACGTTTCTGGGAGTCCAAGTGCAACGTTGGCAGCCTGCAATGCGCCACCAGATGCGCCTTTACATAAGTTGTCGAGCGCGCTGATCACCATGACATGGCCAGTGCGTTCGTCGCACCGAGCGGTGATGTGCACGGCATTAGAACCAAGCGTTGCCTTTGTTGAAGGTGAATCAGAACGAACAACAACGAAAGGCTCGTTGGCATAAAAGCTCTTGAGCGCATCAAGCAAAGATTGTGTCGTGACTGATGAACCATTTGTTGGCCGTGCATAACACGTTGCCAAAATTCCTCTGTTCATCGGCACCAAGTGCGGCGTGAACAACAATTCGGCGCCGATTTGTTCTTGCATCTCGGGCGTATGCCTGTGGTCAAGCAGTCCGTAGGCATTCATGTCTTCATTCACGGTGGTGAAGTTGTTGTTCTGCTTGGGCACACGGCCGGCACCAGACACTCCACTGGCGGCGTCAACGATGATTCCAGAATTTTGAATGAGACCTAACCGGACGAGTGGCGCAAGAGCCAACGTCGCGGCGGTGACATAACAACCAGGTGTTGCGACAAGTTGTGCGCCGACCAAAGCGTCACGATGCAATTCGGGCAAACCATAAACGGCTTGTTTCAATAACTCGGGTTGATCGTGGGTAAAGCCGTACCACTGCGGGTACGCCGAGGGATCTTTCAACCGATAGGCGGCCGACAGATCGACGACACATCCGACTTTGCCGACCAACGTGGGAGCCAACGACAAGCTCGCTTCATGAGGCAGACCCAAAAACGCCACATCAACGCCATCAATCTGCTGCGCCAAAGTGTCGGGATTGGAATCACCGAAAACGAGATCTGGGTAATGGGCCGCCAGGCTGGGATACAACGAGGCCACTGCGGTTCCGGCTTGGCTATCACCAGTCGCGGCAACGAGTTCCATCTCGGGATGGCCAGCGATCAGGCGCATCAGTTCAACCCCGGTATAGCCCGAGGCCCCAATAATGGCCACTTTCTTGTGGGTGGTTGCTTGGCTGATAGTCACAGCGCAAGATCATACGGACTTCTGCATATAAATGCAACGATGGTTTGGTCGAGTGGGATACCCAGCCACCTAGTCGGCGTGAGAACATGGGGTCATGGCAAAGTCTCGTGGGTTCGCACTCCCCTCAACCAAGGGTCGAATCTTGGTAGCTGCGCCTCCCTTGAATGACCCCAATTTTGACCGAACCGTCATTTACATGCTTGAACACAGCGAGGGCGGGGCTCTTGGGCTCGTTCTTAATCGGCCAAGCGATGATCTCGATATTGAGTTCGATTTGTGGGATGCACTCGTCACCCCACCTAACGAACTCTTCTGCGGTGGCCCAGTTGACCCCAAGGCCCTCATTGGCCTCGGCGTGGTTCCGGGTAAAACTCCTGACGGTCAGACATTCGTATCGATTGATTGCGTATCACCTGTTGATCTTGATGGTGATCCAACGACGATTGATCCGCGCCCAACAATGGTGCGCATCTTTCATGGATACGCCGGATGGGGCCCGCAGCAACTTGACGTTGAACTTGAAGGCGGCGCGTGGATTGTGTTGAACGCCTTAGTGGCCGATGTGTTCACCGATCAACCCGAAGAATTATGGCAAGCGGTTTTGCGTCGCCAAAAAGGTGAAGTGAGTTGGCTCGCCGACTGCCCCGCCGACCCAATGCAGAATTAGATAGTTCTAGTTACCGGAGTTGGGCACCGAGTTTGTTGGCTCCAGCAATGCACTTGTCGCGAACTGCGGCAACATCGGCATCGGTCAACGTACGATCGGCCGCTTGCAATCGCAAGCGGAAAGCCAAACTGCGTGAATCACCAGCATCCTTTGAGCGATACACATCAAACAAAGCCAGATCAACAAGCAATGCTCCAGCGCTTTGACGCAACGACTTTTCAACCTTCTCAGCGCTCACCGAAGTCGGCACCGTGAAAGCCAAGTCAATATCGCTCGACGGATAACGACTTGTCGCTTTCCACTGCGAAACCTTGGGTTCAACTTCAAGCAAACGTGACAGATTCAGTTCAAGTACCGCAACGCGCTGTGTGATGTTGTACGCATCTAAAACATCAGGATGAATTTCGCCAACGAAACCGACTGCATCTTTACCAACTGACAACGTGGCCGATCGTGTTGGGTGCAAACCATCGGGAACATTTGATTGATCGAGGCGCGCTCCCCAACCCATTGAACCGGCAAGTTCGCGCCACACCGCGACAGCCTGTGGTGCTTCTGCACCAGCGATGACAACACCAAGCGATTCGTATTCGGCTGGCAACACATCACTGCTCGTTGGATACACGTGACCAACTTCAAAGAAGCTCACGCCCGAACGGCGGTGCGACTCGTTAAAAGCGATGGCCTTTAACAAGCCAGGTCGCAACGAGGTACGCAAGACGTCGTCACCGACAACGAGCGGATTAACCAAACGCACTGCTTCACCAGACAAGCCGGCATTCTGCAAATCACCATCAGTTAAGAACGGATGCGGCATTGCTTCGTTGAAACCAAGGCCCAACAAGATTTCACGTACTCGGCGACGTCGCTGCTGAACAATGCTCAAACCACCAGGTTGCGTTGACTTTGGAACCGTCTTGCCAAGTTTGTCGTATCCGAAATGGCGAGCGACTTCTTCAACAATGTCTATTTCAAGAGTGCAATCAGGTCGCCACGACGGAACGGTCACCGATACCGAGTCACCAGCGACCGCACAAGCAAAACCGATGGGCTCAATAAGGTTACGAATCTGCTCTGCCGTGAATGTCGATCCAAGCAA
>CAMDER010000102.1 GCA_945896935.1 Bifidobacterium breve
CCAGTCCGTGCGTATCCGTGGTTCATTGGACATGAAGATGAATTGGGTGCGGGCAAAGGTCGGGGCTACAACATCAACGTGGCATTCGGACCCGAGGCTCAAGACGACGAATATGTTGAGCGTCTTGGCGGAGTATGTGAGCAGATTGCTTCGTTCGCTCCGTCAATGGTGATCGTGTCATTGGGCGTTGACACATATTGGAATGACCCAATCAGTGACTTGGCCTTAACAACCGACGGCTATCGACGCTGTGGCGAAGTAGTGAAGCAACTTGGATTACCCACTTTGATTCTGCAAGAGGGCGGCTACGACATTGAGGCAATTGGTCGCAATGTCCACGCCTGGATTTCGCCTTTCGCCTAACTAGTTTTGCAAAGGCAGTAATTGATCGGCCGCCACAGCGAGATGATCGCACCATTCGTTGGCCGACTTCGGTTCAACGATGGGCAGAACCACAAACTTTGAAATTCCGGCACTAACAAATTGCTTGATGAACTCTTGGAGTGCGGGCCAACCTTGTGGGACGAGTTGGTTGATGTCGTCAAGATCGGGACGACGAGTCATCAATGCCTTGGCAACAGAGTCGGGGAGAGGAGCGTGAGCGTATGGAATGAGCACCCCGAAATGCTCTGGATCTATTTCGCGTTCATGTTCTGCGGCAACGCGCTGAATTTCGATTCGTCCACGTTCGGCATCAGCGGGCGTCACGAAACTTGGAAGCCAACCATCGGCTAGTCGCCCGACGCGTTTCAATTCACTTGGGGCAATGCCGCCAAGCCAGACATCGGGTGAACCATTGAGTGGCTTGGGCTGAACGCGAAGGTCGTCATAGTTGAAATATGTTCCGTGATGCGTGACGCTCGGTTGCGTCCAACAGGCACGAATGACTTCAAGTGCTTCGTTAAATCTTTTAGCGCGTTCTTCGCGCGCTACGCCGAATGCTTGTTGCTCATGCGGGTCGGCAACACCTAATCCGAATGCCGGAAGCAGTCGACCATTCGACAATCGATCAAGAGTTGCGAGTTCTTTAGCGAGAATGACTGGGTTGCGGCCTGGCAACACCATCACGCTCATACCAAACTTCAACTTTGTGGTGCGGCCAGCCGCAAACGACATCGCAACGAGCGGATCGGGTGCCTCGCCACCGATTCGTTCACTCAACCACAAGCTGTCAAAATTTAAGGTCTCGAGCGCATCAACGACTTGGGTGAATCCATCATCATTGAGATTGGTGCGAACACCGAGTCCGTATCCGACGCGAATTTTCATGACCGGGCAATCTGCTCAAGAATGTCGGCAGTTTCGTTGACCATAGATACGAAGGGAGAATGGTCAGTGTCAAGTGTGATCACGTTGTTGCATAGTTGCGACATGATCTTTTGGTGTTCAGGATGAACCGCTTGGTCTTGTAAGCACAAAACGTATGTGGATGAAATGGTGTCGCGCGGTGAACCAGTGACCTCTTGGGTCATGGTTGCCATTGGTTGGGGAGATAATCGCGCAATCGATGCATTTACCACCGCTTGGCCGCAACGACCGTAGAACGCTTCTTGGGCAAGTTCAGGATTGATAGTTGTGTTGGCTTCGTCAATGACGACCATCGCGCCACCAAGTGCAGTGTCGTGGCGCGGTAATGCAATGAGTTGGGCCATCACACTTTGTCCAACCTCGGGTGCAAACGCCGCGATGTACACGAGATGATTTACTGAAGCATCTGTTGAGGCAGCTTGACTAATGACCGCACCACCGTAGCTATGGCCAGCGAGTACAACATTTTTGATACCACGTGATCGCAACGCTGCCAATGTGTCAACAACATGTTGAGCATCACCATGCATATCGCTGAGGGGAAGTGTTGATGCTCCGTGGCCGGGCAAATCAATTGCCAGGCTCGGCACTCCGCGCCGATCAAGTTCTGCTTGTAGAGCACTAAAACACCAAGCCCCATGCCAGGCACCGTGCACCAGGACGACGTGTCGAACAGGAGTCATATGCCCATCGTGCCACAAGCACCACCTGAGATGGGAATGATGCTCAAGGTGCCCGTAACCTTGCAGGCATGTCGACCGCAGAATCATCAGCCCCAGCCAATCCTTTGAACGCCTTTCGTCTCGATGGCCGTGTCGCAATCGTGACCGGAGCCTCATCGGGTCTTGGCGTGCAATTCGCCCGCACACTTCACGCTGTGGGAGCCACTGTCGTCTTAGCGGCGCGCCGCCTTGATCGTCTTGAGTCGTTAGTTGAAGAGCTGCCAGGGTCAATCGCGATTGCAACAGATCTCAGCGTGGCCGAAGATCGTGAACGGTTGATCGCTGAAACCGTCCGCCGTGTTGGTCCACCACGAATTCTTGTCAACAATGCCGGGGTTGGTCACAAAGTTGCCGTCGAAGACGAAGATCTCGACACCTTCCGCACGGCTATGGAAGTTAACGTCACGGCGATTTGGCATCTTTCAAAGTTGTGTGCCCCGTACATGAAAGAAGCCGGTAGCGGAAACATCGTCAACATCGCTTCGGTCTTAGGTCTTGTCGGTTCGGCACCAATTAAGCAAGCCCATTACTGCGCATCAAAAGGTGCGGTCATTAACCTCACTCGTGAACTTGGCATGCAATGGGCCCGTCGGGGTATTCGTGTGAATGCAATATGCCCAGGTTGGTTCCCATCTGAAATGACTGAAGGTATGGAGGATGAAACAAGCATGGGTTTCTTGCGTTCAAATTCACCGTTGCCACGTATGGGCGAACTGCACGAACTTGACGGGGCACTCCTCTTGCTTGCGAGTGATGCTGCTTCATTCATGATTGGTCAGCATGTAGTTGTTGATGGTGGCTGGACTGCTCGATGATCTTGCACCTCGCGGTTCGGGCCGATTGGGAAGTTGCAAAATCAACTGGCAACTACCCGTGGTCAACTCGCGGAATCACAGTGGCCGATGAGGGCTACACCCATTGCAGTTTTGAAAATCAGTGGAAAGGTGTTCGCGATCGTTTCTATGCAGACCTTGCCGACAACGAACTTGTACTTCTAGAAATTGACGAGGCATTGCTAACAAGCAAAGTCGTCGTTGAACAACTCGGAGCAGCACCGCAGGCCTTCCCGCATATCTACGGCTCTATTGATATTGCCGCTGTGACCAATGAGAGATCACTGAATTAAAGATTCGGCCTGAGATGCGCCCAAGGTGCAGCTTGTTCAAGTTGTGAAGCAATACGAATCAATACATATTCGCGACCATAAGCGGCGACAAGTTGCATGCCAATGGGAAGACCATCTGCGTTGCGATGCAGTGGCAAGCTGATCGCCGGTTGACCACTGATATTGAATTGTGAAGTAAACGAGACCCAAGCACCACCGGTCATGAGTGGTGTCATGGGATGTTCGGGGTTATTCGGTAATGACCCGATGAGTAACGGCGGAGCCGACAATGTTGGGGTCAACAACAAATCCCAACCTTGCGACCACCACGATTGGATGGCGCGGCGAAACTTCACTGAGCTTGCTTGTGCCAGAGAGTAATCAACGGCATTCACGCCTATGGCGAACTGGGCTTGGGCCCAGTTCATCGCTTCAATGTCATCAGTTGTCATCTCGCGACCTAACGCTTCGTTGAAACGGCGAATTGCAGTGCCCATGTTGGTGCTCCACAACATGCTGAACGCGCGGCCGATTTCATTGTCGGAGAGAATTTCAGGAAAGCCTGGTTCAACATGGTGACCGAGTGATTCAAGCAGTTTCGCTGTTTTGTGAACGCCATCAACACAGTCGGCATGTACTTCACCACCGCGTGGATTGAAGTCGAGCAAACCGATTCGTAGTCGACCAGTATCGGCGCCAACTTCTTCAACGAACGGGCGACGTGGCGTGGGGGCGATAATCACGTCACCGATCCCGGGACCATGCGTTGCATCAAGTAAGCGAGCTGAGTCGCGCACACTTCGACTGACGCAGTGCTCAACACCGAGATTGCTTTCATCACGCAGTGGCCCCATCGAAATACGCCCTTGCGAAACTTTGAGACCAACGAGGCCACAACAAGATGCTGGAATACGAATTGAACCTCCACCATCGCTGGCGTGGGCGATGGGGACAATGCCAGTCGCTACTGCTGCCGCTGATCCGCCACTTGATCCACCAGAAGTTCGTGTGAGGTCCCAAGGATTACGAGTTGGCCCCCAGGCTTCTGGTTCAGTGACGGGAACGCTGCCGAATTCGGGGCTGTTGCTACGACCGATCGAAATCAAACCCGATGCTTTGTAACGCGAGACCAGCGTGGAGTCTTCAGTCGAAACATAGTCGGCTGCTTTGTAGGCCTTGCTGCCATTGCTGAGCGGCTTGCCGGCTTCTGCGGCGTAGAGGTCTTTCAATAAATATGGGACGCCACGAAACGGGCCTTCGGGGAGTTCGCCACTCGACGCGAGTTGGCGGGCTGCGTCAAACCATCGGTATGTGAGCGCGTTCAAGGCTCCGTCGTATCGCTCAACACGCTCAATGGCGGCATTGACCATTTCAAGTGGTGTGACTTTGCCAGAGGCAACTAATTCGGCTTGAGCGGTGGCATCGAGCCAGCGGGTGTCATCGGCGAGTGAACTCATAATTAAATTGATAGCAGGTTTGGCTAAGGTAATCGGTCTGTGTCTGTCCCGAAACAATTAAATCCAGCCGAAAGCACTCGTGATTTGTTACGAGTGGGGCCAGTTCGCAACCTGTTGGGGTCCAGCGTTTTCACATCTTCTGGGGTGATGTTGCAGGCAACGGTTCTGGGCAAGCAGATTTATGACATCACGGGACGTGAACTCGATATCGGTTTACTTGGTCTCGCAGAATTTCTCCCGGCCGCATTATTGGTCCTGGTGACAGGTTCTGTCGCCGATCGTTTCAATCGCAAAATCGTTGGCGGAATCGCGGTCGCATTTGAACTTCTTTGTTCAATCGCATTGGCGTTTTATGCGCTATCAAAGCCGACTGCAGTGTGGCCGCTCTTCGTCATTGCCTTTGTGTTCGGCTGCGCGCGTGCGTTTGCTGCGCCAGCGGTTCGTTCAATCCCGCCGATGGTTGCACCAGATGGCGCTCTGCCTCGAACAATTGCTATGTATTCAGCGACATGGACGACTGCGGCAATCATCGGTCCGGCAACTGCGGGCTTCTTATACGCAGTAGATCCGAGTGTGGCCTATTTTGTGTCGGCAGTTTTGATTGCTATTGGTGTCATCTTTTTGCTTTCCATTAAATTTCTTCGATCTCCGACTGCTCGCGCTATAAAAGACAAGGCCGAGAAAGTGTCGCTGCACACTGCACTTGAAGGATTGCGATTTATCCGCCGTACGCCCATCTTGCTGGCAGCAATTTCGTTAGATCTGTTTGCGGTGCTCTTTGGTGGTGCGGTTGCTCTCTTGCCAGCGATTGCCGAGGATCAACTTCAGGTTGGAGATGTTGCCTATGGATGGCTGCGCGCCGCTCCCGGAATTGGTGCGGCAATCATGGCTGTATTCCTTGCATCACGACCTGTCACCCGCAATGTTGGGCGGACCTTATTGATCGTGGTTGGTCTATTTGGAGTGGCCACAGTGGCTCTTGGCATGACTACTTCGTACATCGTCGCGTTTGCGGCATTGATTCTGTTGTCGGGCTCAGACATGATCAGTGTCTACATTCGTGGAACGTTGGTGCCGTTGGTGACGCCTGACGACAAGCGCGGCCGTGTGATGGCGGTCGAAAATGTTTTCATTGGTGCAAGTAATGAGTTGGGTGCATTTGAAAGTGGCGTGGCAGCACAAGCATTCGGCACTAAGGCTGCGGTTATTGGGGGTGGAGTGGCAACGCTTGGAATCGTCGCCGTATATTCGGTTTTCTTCCCGACACTGCGCCGAGTAGATCGTTTTGAAGACCTTGAAGGTCATGGCGATGAAGTTACGCAGTAATCACCATTCTGATGTCGGGTTGGGTTCGACACGGGTATTCTTGACCCATTATGAAAAGCCTTCGATTGACCAAACTTTTCAAAGAATTTCGCGACTTCATTAACAAGGGAAACCTGCTGGCCATCGCAGTCGGTTTCGTCATTGGTGGAGCCTTTTCGGGTCTCGTCAAATCTATGGTTGAAGAAGTTGTCATGCCGATTGTGGCGATTCCTTTTGGCACTCCAAATTTCGATGATGCACTCGTTCTTCATGTCAATGATGCTGAAATTCGTTTCGGTGCATTCTTGACTGTTGCCGTCACTTTTATTTCAATCTCATTTGTTCTGTTCTTGATGTTGAAGGCGTATAACAAGGCCACGGGGACTGAGGCAGTTGCACCGCCCACACCCGACGTGGTTTTGCTCACATCTATTCGTGATGAACTGAAAACTATTCGCGAACAGGGCACTGCTCAATGAATTTTTCTCGAGACAACTTGCGCCGCTGTGCTG
>CAMDER010000103.1 GCA_945896935.1 Bifidobacterium breve
GTGACCGGCAAGATTGAGCAGGGTCGTGTTCATACTGGTGACGAAATTGAAATCGTTGGTTTGCGTGACACGCAGAAGTCGACGTGTACTGGTGTGGAAATGTTCCGCAAGCTTCTCGATGAGGGTCAAGCTGGCGACAACATTGGTGCACTGCTTCGTGGAACGAAGAAAGAAGATGTTGAGCGCGGTCAGGTGTTGTGTAAGCCGGGTTCGATTACTCCTCACACCAACTTTGAGGGTCAGGTGTACGTGTTGAACAAGACTGAAGGCGGTCGTCATAAGCCGTTCTTCAACAACTATCGTCCCCAGTTCTTCTTCCGTACCACTGACGTGACTGGCACTGTTCAGTTGCCGGCTGGCACTGAGATGGTGATGCCTGGTGACAACGTGACCATGACTGTGGAACTTGGTAAGCCGATTGCTATGGACGAGGGTTTGCGTTTCGCGATCCGTGAAGGTGGCCGTACTGTTGGTGCTGGCCGCGTCGTCAAGATCATTAAGTGAATCGCTGAACAACATGGCTCAGATTATTCGTATCCGTCTCAAGGCATTTGATCACGAGATCATCGATCAATCGACACGCAAGATCGTCGAGACCGTTGCTCGTACCAATGCCACCATCCGTGGGCCGATTCCTTTGCCCACAGACAAGCATCGCTACACGGTTATTCGTGGACCGCACATTGACAAGGACTCACGCGAGCACTTCGAAATGCGCATCCATAAGCGTTTGATCGACATCATTGATCCCAAGCAGCAGACCATTGACAGCCTCCAGCGCATCGACCTTCCGGCCGGTGTTGAGGTTGAGATCAAGGTTCAGAACGCCTGAGTCGTTGACCCAGTGAGTGCAATCATGAAGTTGAAAAGCCCCGCCGGAAACGGTGGGGCTTTTTGTTTTCTCTTACTAATTTCTCACCAGCCCTGACCACACATTTCTTCAATAGACAGGTAAAACTGACATTGTGACTGATCATTTCCCGCCGCCCACCCCACCCACGAATTTTTCGAGTTCGCCTGAGCCAGTTCAACCAAAATCTCGCCGTGGTCTGTTGATTTCTTTCCTCGTGGTCTTAGCGATGGTGCTCGGTGGATTTGTTGGAGCACAAATCGCTCAGTCTGGTGATGATTCATCAACCAACGACTCGACTGAAGTTCCATCAACCGTCGTTGATGAAGCCGATACAAGTGGTGCTGAAGTGACGACTGCGCCAACCGGTGACGCACCGGGAAGTTCAAATGAACCCGTTGCGATAGCGCCTGCAACAAATGATGATGAACCAGCACTCAACGTTGCTGAAGTGTTGAAAAAGATTCAACCAAGTGTGGTCACGATCATTGCCATCACTGAAGAAGGCATGAACCCCGGTCGATCCACGGGCACTGGAGTTGTCATCACATCTGACGGTGACATTTTGACGAACGATCATGTCGTTGACGGTGCTGACCGAGTGAGTGTTTTATTCGCTGGTGACACTGAACCCTCTTTGGCAATAGTACTTGCTGTTGACGCAGGTAATGACTTGGCATTAATCCATGTTGACAAGACAGGTTTAACACCAGCGGTTTTTGCCGATCCCGAATCAATCGATATAGGTGATGAAGTGGTTGCGGTTGGTTTTGCTCTTGATCTTGATGGTGGACCAACCGTCACTCGTGGAATTGTTTCGGCTCTTAATCGCACCATCGTGAGTGGTGACGGTGCACTTGATGGTCTCATTCAAACCGACACTGCAATTTCATCGGGCAACTCGGGTGGACCGTTGGTGAATACGCGTGGTCAAGTCATCGGTATCAACACTGCGGTGTTTCAAAGCTCAAGTGAAGTAGCCGCCAACAATGTCGGTTTCTCAATCTCGGTTGCAGAAGCACTTCCAGTCATTGAAGAGTTGCGGGCTCAGGCCAATGGGCAAGCACGAACTGAGGGTTACCTTGGTGTGAGTGTTCTTGACCGCAACGATGGTGGGCTTGGTGCAGTGATTGCTGAAGTTTCATCGGGATCACCAGCCGATCTTGCGGGAATGGAAGTCGATGATGTGGTCATCGAAGCCGATGGCTCGCCAGTTGATGGACAACCTGCGCTTGTCGCAGCGATTCGTGACAAGTCACCTGGCGACAGCATCAAGATTGATGTGCTACGCGATGGCGAGCGAATTACTTTGACGGCAACATTGATCGAACGCCCCACAGAATAAAATTCTCCCCGTGTTTCTGGTGAGGATTTTTACTCAAAATAGTTAATTTTCCTCACCAGAATTTTGCAGGTCGTAGGTCCGATTCTTGCTGAGGGCGCGAGCAGTATTTCGGATTGTGTATAGTGCTGAAAGGCATCGGGCTCTTTGACCCAAATTATGTCTCGGACGTGCCTTTGGGGGTTTGTGATGTTTGCGGTTGATGTCTGTGGTTTGCCTGAGACTGGCGGTTCGACGTTTGTTTTGATCGCTGGCGTGTTTGTGTTGGTTGCTGGTGTGATTGTGGCGCGTTGGGTGCGTCAGTCTGCTGGCCGATTGTCGGTTGTGGTGGTGCCTTTGGTGTTGCTGGGTGGTTTTGTATTGGCACCTCAGGTGGTTGATCCTTGTGCACCTGCGACGACGACTGTTCCGTCAGCGACAACGACTGTTCCGTCAGCGACAACGACTGTTCCGTCAGCGACAACAACTGTTCCGTCAGCGACAACGACTGTTCCGTCAGCGACAACAACTGTTCCGTCAGCGACAACGACAACGACGACAACAACTACTACGACAACAACGACCACGACAACAACAACGACACTTGCGCCTGTTGTTTACCAGGTGGGTGCTGCGGGTCCTGGCGGTGGCATCGTGTTTTATGATGCTGGCTCAGTTCAGTCGTGGGGCCGCTATTTAGAGGTGGCTTGTGCCGGTTGGTCTGATGGCACGTGCGGTGGCAATGACTTGACCGACCCGCGAATTGGGTGGGGCTGTAACGGGACACCGATCACTGGCGCTGATGGGATATTGATTGGTACTGGTGAACAGAACACGACCGACATAACCGCCAATGTCGGTGGATGTCCGACCACTGGTATCGCTGCACGTCTCGCCAACGATTTAACTTTAGGTGGTCAAGATGACTGGTTTTTACCGTCGAAAGATGAACTGAACGCGTTATGTAAATGGGCGTTCGGTGACACTGTGAATGCGATCTGCAACAATGGCGGGTCAGGCGGCTTGTCGTTAACGAGTGTTGGTGGTTTTTCGACTTTCTTCTATTGGAGTTCTTCTGAGAACGGCGGCAACGGCGCGTGGTCCCAGAGGTTCCTCAGCGGCAGTCAGGTCGGCAACGGCAAGTCCAGCTCGCTTGACGCGCGTCCTGTGAGAGCCTTTTAACTATTTATCTATTTAATTTCTTATGTTCTCGCCGCCTTGGGCGGAGTGAACATAAGAAATTTATTTGTGAATTGGTTGTTTACAGGGTGTGTTGCGACTGTGGGCAAACTTCACTAACTGCCCGATAGATGTTGCATGGCGTATCGGCAAATTTCACAACACATGAGTTGATGTACTGTGCGATCATGCTTGATGTACATGTCGGTGGTGCGCGTCCGTTCGGTCTGAATTACTGGCCAATGCCCGAAGACGATCCGGGTGTCGAAATTCCGCGTGAATCCATTCGTTTAGTGAGTCCCGACGGGGCACTTGTTCGTGGCGTGTTGTGGACTCCGCCAAACGGTAAGAAGTGGAAGACCGCGGTGATCTTGTCGCACCCACGCGGTGACTTCAGCGTGCACTATGCCGCGCCGTTACTTGCGGCCGCCGGTTATGCCGTTTTAGGTTTTGGTACGCGCTACATGAACAACGACACCGACTGTTTACACGAAGCCTGCACGATCGATGTTGAAACTGTGTACAACGAAATGAAAAGGCGCGGCGCTGAAGCGGTTGTGTTGCTGGGCAACTCTGGCGGTGGATCACTGATGGCTCTCGCTCATGCCGAGCGCGGTATTGGCGACGGTTGGGTGGGTATGGCCGCTCATCCCGGCGAAGGTGTGTTCATGTTGCAAGTCATCGACCCGAGTGTGGTCGATGAAAGCGATCCATTTTCGACAGTGCCCGAACTAGATATGTATAACCCCGACAACGGTTGGCGGCCGTGGCCCGAACCTTGTGTGTACGACAAAGAGTGGCTCAAGCGTTATCGCGCCGCGCAAGTTGAACGAGTTGCCCGCATCGATGCGATCGCCAAAGCCAGCATTGCCGACTCGATTGATGCTGGTTCACGTTTACGTGGTGTCGACAATCAAACTCAAACCGTGCAGTGGCGCGAATTGCGCCGCCGTGCGGTGTTCACCAAATACATGGTGACTTATCGCACCTTGGCCGATCCGGCGTATCTCGACTTGTCAATTGACCCCGATGAACGGCCCATGGGAAGTCTGTTTGCTTTTCCAGATCCGTTTGATGCGAACTACGGCCGCGGTGGACTCGGGCGGTCGATGACGGCACGCGGTTGGTTGTCAACCTGGAGTGGACTCTCGAGCCATGCAAAGTTGGCTGACACGATGCCCAAAGTGAAAGTTCCAACATTGCTGATACATCCAACGGCCGATACCGAGATTCGTATCTGGCAAGCCAAAGAGATCGTTGACAACAGTGGTGCATCGGACAAGACGTACATCGAGATGAAAGGCGCACCTCATTATCTTGAGGGTTATCGCCAAGTTGCCTTGGCGCATGTTGCTGAATGGCTGGCTAAAAGGTTTCCCTAAAGATTGCCTGCTTCGCCGTTTCTGACTGTTGAACTCCCACATTTCCTGAAACAGATTGCAATGTTGTAGGAAAGGGCGCACAATGACGAGTAATGAAAAAACTAGGTTCACAATCAGAAATCGCTTGGCCGATCATTTTGATGAAGTTTTTGCTGACGATCTCATGAGCCTTGTCCCGCCCTTCGATGTGTCTGAATTGGCTACTCGGGCGGAGATGCATGCTGAGTTTGGCAGTGTGCGGGCGGAGATGCATGCTGAGTTTGGCAGTGTGCGGGCGGAGATGCATGCTGAGTTTGTCAGTGTGCGGGCGGAGATGCATGCTGAGTTTGTCTCTGTGCGGGGGGAGATGGCGCTGGGTTTTGCCCGTGTGGATACGAAATTTGCTGAATTACGCTCCGAAATGCATCAAAACCTGCGAAATTCGAATATGGCAATGATGTCGCTCATGGTCGCTTTGCATGGTTTGCTGTTTGCGGCGCTTAAAATCTGGCCTTAAGGCTGGGTTTCCCACAAAAGACCTGGATAAGGGCGATAAATAGACTTTTCTCCTCATCTCAGCGGACGTCATCCGGCAAAAACTTGGCAGGCTGTGGATAACTTTCAGATGTCATGGCTTGACCGATCGTAGGGTTCGCTAAAAAGCAGGATCTTTGCGCGAATAAGCAGGCGGTGGGTGTGGGTTCGGGGAAATCTGACGGTAGGGTTCTCACCTCGTGCGAAATGGGCTTTTGTCCGTTCGCTGCAATCGATGTCTATGAAAGCCCGGCTCGCTGGGGACTGCATGGCAACAACCGAAAAAAATGCTCCGTTGATCATCCGATCCACGGAGCGTTTGCATGAACGGCGGTTTACCAAAGTTCGTGCACAGTCAACTCGAAAGCGCCAGAACAACTGGCTGGATGAAGAGGCTGCCTTATGGCAAAGAAAGCGATCGTCGGCGAAAAGCTCGGCATGACACAAGTGTGGGCGGACGATAATTCAATCGTCCCCGTCACTGTGCTTCGTGTTGAACCAGCTCGCATTGTTCAAGTCAAGACTTCCGAGCGCGACGGTTACACCGCGCTTCAAGTCACGTATGGGCACAAGGACGCCAAGAAATTGTCCAAGCCCAAGGCTGGTCACTTCGCGAAAGCGGATGTCGAATCAGGTCGTCGTCTGGTCGAGCTTCGTCTCGAGAGCGTTGACGGATTCGAAGTTGGCGGAGAGATCACTGTTGATCAATTCGTCAAGGGCCAAAAAGTCGACGTGACTGCAGTGAGCCGTGGTAAGGGCTTCGCTGGCGGAATGAAGCGTCACAACTTCAGCGGTCAAGGCGCAAGTCACGGTAACCACAAGCACCACCGTGCTCCTGGTTCCATTGGCTCGGCTTCGTATCCGGGTCGTGTTTTGAAGGGTCTCAAGATGGCCGGACACATGGGTCATGCCCAAGTCACCACCTTGAACCTCGAAGTTGTTGAGGCTGATGCCGAACGTGGTTTGTTGTTGGTCCGTGGTTCAGTACCCGGCCCCAACGGTGGCGTTGTCATCGTGCGCAACGCGGTGAAGGGAAAGTGACCTGATGCCTTCGTTAAAAGTGAAGAATCAAAGTGGCAAAG
>CAMDER010000104.1 GCA_945896935.1 Bifidobacterium breve
CCGCCCAATCTGCGGATGAAATCGTCAGTTCGGCGCAGAAAATGAGCGGCGATCGTTGGAATCCCTTTCGTGATTGGGAGCGTGAGCGTCTCATCACGTTCTGGATTCGAATAGCACTCGTCGGAATCAGCACGATTATTGCGATCAAGGTCATCCAGCCATCGTTGGTTTTTCAAGACACCACACCCACTGGTGGCGACATGGGCGCTCACGTGTGGGGTCCGGCTTATTTACGTGATCACCTCTTGCCTTGGAAGCTCAACGGATGGTCCATGGATTGGTATTCGGGTTTGCCGATTTACCGCTTCTACATGGTGGTGCCGGCTTTCTTCATCGTGATTCTGAATTTCATCTTTCCGTACGGCATTGCGTTCAAGATTGTTGCAGTCGCAGGCATCGTGACATTGCCCGCTTGTTGTTGGGCCTTTGGCCGACTGGCAAAATTTGCGTTCCCGATTCCTGAACTGTTCGCGATGGTGGGATTGGTGTATCTGCTTGATGAGAGCTACACGATTTATGGTGGCAACGTCGCGTCAACCATGGCCGGAGAGTATTCGTTTTCGGTAGCGCTGTCATTTGCCATGTTGGCCTTCGGATTTTTTGCCAATGGTTTACAGACCGGAAAACATCGAGTCAAAGCTGCTGTATTTATGGCACTTGCTGTTTTGTGCCACGGCATTGTGGCAATTTATGTCGTTGTCGGTCTTGTACTGATGGCACTTTTGTGGCTTGATAAAACCAAGGTTCGCTGGTTCGTCACCACTGCAGGTTCAGGTGTTTTGCTTTCAGCATTTTGGGTCGGGCCATTCTTGTTGAACCATGCATATATGACCGACATGAAATACAAGGGTGAACCAGGCAATGGATCATTCACTTCGTATTGGGGCATGTTTTTTGCGCTGCCACCTTTTTGGAATGTCTTTATTTTGACTTTTGCGTTGATCGGATTCGCCGCGATGATCGTCAAACGCAATGTGGCCGGAATTTGGCTTGGAGTGACGGCACTTGTGTTCGCGGCATTTGTTTATCTATTCAATGACAGCCTGCCGATTATCGGACTGTTGTGGAATCCTCGTCTGTTGCCGATGTTCAACATGTGTCGCTACTTGCTTGCCGGTATTGGTGTCATTGAGTTCGTCGCTTTTGTCGTGCGTTATGCGCAACATGAACGATCGGCGCAGAACTCTGAAGTGTTTGTTGAAGACACGCAAACAAAAAAGCAAATGTTCAATGCTCGAAGCGTCACAGCAGTCGTGTCGGCATTCGTAGTTTTGATCGTCCTCGGTTTTCGTTTTCAGGTTCTTCCTTTCGGAAACATCAAGGATGAAGGTCAAGGCGCCGAATACACGTGGGGACCTTTTGAGGGCAAGGCCTCCAGCAAGGGTTTCGTTGACGGTTGGGCGCGATGGAACTTTTCGGGTTACGAGGGCCGATCGTCGTATGGCGAGTACTACGGCGTGATTCAAACCATGAAGAGTGTCGGTGAAACGCGTGGTTGCGGTCGCGCGTTATGGGAAAACTTTGGCGGAAATGACAAGTACGGAACAACGATGGCATTGATGTTGTTGCCTTTCTGGACCGATGGTTGCATCGGGTCAAGCGAGGGTTTGTTCTTTGAGGCAGCTGGTACGACTCCGTATCACTTCTTGGCAGCGGGAGCGATGTCAAAGCAATCGTCGAACCCGGTGCGTGAATTGCGGTATGTGAATAACGATGCCGCTGTTGGCGTGTCTTATTTGCAAGAACTCGGAATTAGTTATTACATGGCGGTGACTCCAGAAGCGATTGCGAAAGCTGATGAGGTTGCTGCTAGCGGTGGTGGACTCACGGCCCTTGAAACCAGCGGGCCATGGCATATTTATTCGGTCAGTAATGCTGACATCGTTGTACCGCTCGACACTTTGCCAGTCGTGGTGAATGAACGATCAGGAGACTTGCGAGAACGTTGGCTTGAACTCGGATCCAGTTGGTTGCAAAATCGAACTGAGTGGGACGCGCTACCCGTTGCGGGCGGTCCGAAGGAATGGCAACGCATTGATGTGGCAGTCGATATGTCGGTACGCGAAGGCGAACCCGGATCTGACTCACGAAAAGTTGATGTCGTGAAGCCAGTGCAACAGATCGTGCCGACCAAAGTTGAACCAGCAGTTGTCTCCGATGTCAAAATTGGCGAGGACTCATTGTCATTCTCGGTCGACAAAGTTGGCGTTCCCGTTTTGGTTCGGGTGAGTTATTTCCCGAACTGGCAAGTGTCTGGTGCCAAAGGCCCGTATCGCGTTGCTCCGAACATGATGGTTGTCGTGCCGACTTCGACGGATGTTTCAATGCATTTCAAGGCCAGTTTTGTGGACCGTTTTGCCTATCTATTAACGATTGTTGGGTTCGTTGGTCTGTTCGTGATGTGGCGTCGAGATCGCCGCGGCAGAGACGTCTTAACAGACCTCTGAGCAGGGGAAACCCGTAAATCCCTGCGGGGCCTAAACAGTCAGCGATAGGGTTCAGCCCGTCATGTCATCAAAATTTTCACTCGATCAGATCGTCAAGGCGTACGACGTTCGAGGCACCGTTCCAGATCAGTTCGACGCCGAGGTGGCGTACGCGTTGGGAGTTGGTTTTGCCCAATTCACTCAGACCAGCGTGGCGATTGTGGCACGAGACATGCGACCCACTGGACCTGAATTGGTCGCGGCATTTGCCCAAGGTTTGATGGAGCAAGGTATTGATGTCATCGACATCGGTCTGGCATCAACTGACCTGTTGTATTTTGCGGCCGGCAAGCTTGATGCACCCGGTGCGATGTTCACTGCATCGCACAACCCAGCTCAATACAACGGAATCAAGTTGTGTTTGTCGGGAGCGCGACCAGTTGGCGTTGACACTGGTTTAGCCGAAGTGAAAGACATTGCCCAGAAAATTCTTGATGGTCTGAAGCCTGCCAAGGCGGCGCGGGCTGGCCGAACTACCGAACGTGATCTGCTCTCGGCCTTCGTTGATCACGTGGTGTCATTCATCGATCCAGCCACGATTCGACCGATGCGTGTTGTTGCCGATACTGCCAATGGAATGGGCGGGCTTGTTGTGCCGGCTGTGTTTGAACGTTTGCCGCGTCTTGAACTTGAAGTTATGTATGGCGAACTTGACGGAACCTTCCCGAATCACCCTGCCGATCCTTTGCAAGCAGCAAACCAGCGCGACTTGCAAGCCCGCGTTACTTCTGGCGGATTTGATATTGGTTTAGCTTTTGACGGCGACGCCGACCGAGTATTTGTCACCGACGAACTTGGTCGTGGGCTTTCGGGCTCAACGACAACCGGAATTTTGGCAACAAGCATGTTGCGTAAAAGTCCAGGCGCCACTATTTTGCACAACCTCATTTGCAGTCGTGCTGTCCCAGAAGTCATTCGCGAACACGGCGGCGTGCCGGTACGCACGAGAGTGGGTCATTCGTTTATCAAACAAATGATGGCCGAAACCGGAGCCGTCTTTGGGGGAGAGCACTCCGCTCACTATTACTTCAAAGATAACTACCGTGCCGACAGCGGACTGATTGCCACAATGTTGATGCTTGAAGAAATGAGTCGTGTCGGAGAACCACTGAGCGAAATTCGTCGTTCGTACGAGCGTTACTCGTCAAGCGGTGAAATCAATACTCAGGTGGCCGACCCCGCTGTCGTCATTGAGTCGGTTTCTCAGAAGTTTGGTGCGTTCCCGCAAGATCGTGTTGATGGCCTCACCGTTGATTGCGGACCATGGTGGTTTAACCTGCGGCCGTCGAATACCGAACCACTTTTACGCCTCAACCTTGAAGCCCCCGATCGCGATGAATGCGATAACCGTGTCGCCGAGCTACTTGCGGCAATAACCTCAGTCTGAAACAAGGAGTTCTCATGCCCATCGATCCCGAACTAGCAAATGTCTTAGCTTGCCCCGTTGATAAAGGTGTTTTGTACATGCTTGATGACGAGGATGCCTTGTATAACCCGCGTTTACAGCGGCGCTACAGCATCCGTGAAGGTATCGCCGTGATGTTGGTGGACGAGTCTGAAGTTGTTTCAACGAGTGAACATGAGCGCATCATGGCCAAGATCGCTGCTGGCGGAGTCAAGACCACCGGACGCTGAATCGGGCGTGTCATAGGTGACAGTGTCGCAAGCACCCACTTTTGGCGGTCTACACTCGTGATATCGGGCTGACAGATCGGTGCCAGCAGGCCCCGGCCCGGGATAGTGCAAGACAAGATGCGACCTTTGGTCGACATCGTTTTTTGCGCAACCCCGTGTTCATCACATCTTGTCAAACACCTCATAAGGAGCCCACCCATGTCCACCTCTTTTGCCGATCGCAAAGACTTTCGCGTCGCCGATCTATCGATGGCCCCATTTGGCCGCAAAGAAATCCATCTCGCCGAACACGAAATGCCGGGCCTGCGTGCATTGCGCAAAGAGTACGGAGTTTCTCAGCCGCTGAAGGGTGCACGAATTTCTGGTTCGCTACACATGACCATTCAGACTGCTGTACTCATCGAGACTTTGGTTGAACTCGGCGCCGAAGTGCGTTGGGCATCATGCAATATTTTCTCAACTCAAGATCATGCAGCAGCAGCGGTCGCTATTGGCCCGAACGGAACTGCAGACAACCCATCGGGTGTGCCGGTCTTCGCTTGGAAGGGCGAGACTCTTGAAGAGTACTGGTGGTGCACTGAACAGATGATGACGTGGCCCGATGGCGACGGACCCAACATGATTCTTGACGATGGTGGCGACGCCACGTTGTTGTTGCACAAGGGTGTTGAGTACGAGAAGTCGGGCGAAGTTCCCGATCCGACGACTGCATCAAACGCCGAGTTAGCAATCGTTCTTGGCCTATTGCAACGTGGTCTGAAGACTGATCCGACTAAGTGGACACGTATGGCTGCAGACATCAAGGGTGTCACCGAAGAAACCACAACTGGCGTGATGCGCTTGTACAAGATGTTCGAGCGCAACGAGTTGTTGTTCCCCGCGATCAATGTCAATGACTCAGTGACGAAGTCGAAGTTCGACAACTTGTACGGATGCCGTCACTCGTTGATCGACGCAATCTGTCGTGCAACTGACGTCATGATCGCCGGCAAAGTTGCCGTTGTCTGTGGCTACGGCGATGTTGGTAAGGGTTGCGTACAGGCGTTGCGCGGTCAAGGCGCCCGAGTCATCGTGACAGAAGCCGACCCCATTAATGCTTTGCAGGCGGCCATGGAGGGTTACCAAGTCACCACTCTCGAAGACATCATTGGTGAAGTTGACATCTTCGTTTCGGCAACTGGCAACGATCACATCATCACGATTGAGCACATGCTCAAGATGAAGCACAACGCAATTGTGTGCAATATCGGCCACTTCGACTCCGAAATCGATATGGCCGGCTTGGCTCGAAGCGGCGCGACTCGTGATGAATTGAAGCCCGGAACTGACTTGTGGTCTTTCCCCGACGGACATGCAATCATCGTGTTGGCCGAAGGACGACTGGTCAACCTCGGTTGCGCAACTGGCCACCCGAGTTTCGTGATGAGCTGTTCATTCTCAAACCAAGTCATCGCGCAAATTGAGTTGTTCACCAATCTTGCGGCGTACCCACTTGGTGTGTATGTGTTGCCGAAGCATCTTGACGAGAAAGTTGCGTCATTGCACTTGGGTGCACTTGGTGCCAAGTTGACCAAGTTGACCGACGAGCAAGCTGACTATTTAGGTGTCGCTCCATCAGGACCATTTAAGCCCGAGCGTTACCGCTACTAATGCCGAAGCCGTACCTAGAAAAGCTAGCTCGGTGTATCACTGGGCTAGCTTTTTTTGGTTTCGGAATCACATTGTTTCTTCGTGCCAATCTTGGGTTGGCTCCGTGGGACATTTTCCATAAGGGACTATCAGAAAAGTTTGATATTTCAATCGGTCTTGTCATTGAGGGCGTTGGCTTATTGCTTTTGTTGTTGTGGATTCCATTACGGCAACGACCAGGAGTCGGCACAATTTTGAATGCAATTGAAATCGGTCTTGTGGTTAATCTGACCCAGCCGATCATTGGAGAACCGGATCAACTGATCATTCGGGTACTGATGGTGATTGCCGGAGTCATAGTGATTGGGCTCGGATCGGCTTTGTATATCGGTGCTGGGCTCGGATCAGGCCCACGCGATGGTTTGATGCTGGGATTGTCGAAGCGATCAATTGCTGGACGTCAGATCAGTATTCGTGTGGCACGAACTGTCGTTGAAATATCTGTCATGGTCGCCGGACTCTTCTTGGGTGGTTCAATCGGAATTGGCACCCTGATTTT
>CAMDER010000105.1 GCA_945896935.1 Bifidobacterium breve
TGACGGTCAAATACGGTGGACTAACTGCGGTTGGAAATGTCGATCTCGACGTACGGAAAGGCGAGATCGTCGGTTTAATCGGCCCGAATGGTGCTGGAAAGACAACATTCATTGATGCGGTGACTGGGTTTACTTCAGCACAGGGTGAAGTTGTTTTCAAAGATCACTCACTGAGTGGATTGTCTCCGCACATCATTGCACGACGTGGATTGCGGCGAACTTGGCAATCAGTTGAACTCTTCTCCGACATTTCTATTGCCGACAATCTCTTAGTCGCTATCGAAGATTCAACTATTCGCGGTACTTTGCGCGATCTTGTTTTCCCTGTCCAGAACAAACGCGAACTTCACGTCAGTCGAGCCTTGGCAGCAGTAGGTCTGAACGTGAGTGCGAAGACGGAAACTTCCGAACTATCACTCGGTCAGCAAAAATTGCTGGGTGTCGCGCGTGCGTTGGTTGCTGAGCCAACTCTTTTGATGTTGGATGAACCCGCAGCGGGATTGAGCTCATCTGAAACCGTGGCCCTTGGCCGACAAATTGTTGACATTTCAGAAACTGGCGTGTCAATCCTGTTGGTCGACCACGACATGGATCTGGTTCTCGAAGTATGCGATCGCATCTTTGTCTTGGATTTTGGTCGCATCATCGCTTCAGGGACACCGGATGAAATTCGCGCAAATCCCGCAGTGATCGAGGCTTACCTTGGTGCTCCCAGTGAGGTGGGATCATGACACTTTTGTCCGTCGAATCGTTGACGGCGGGATACGGCGGTGTTCCGGTGTTGCGCGATGTCAGCGTGCACGTCGAGAGCGGCGAAATAGTTGCGCTTCTCGGAGCCAATGGTGCGGGGAAGACGACCTTGTTGCACACCATTGCTGGATTGAATCCCGAGATCGGCGGCACCATCGCTGTTTCAGGCCAGAAAGTCAACGGTTGGTCGACTCACCAAATAGTTCGCCAAGGATTGTCGTTGCTTCCCGAAAATCGCGGAATCTTTTATCAACTGACAGTGGCTGAAAACTTGCGCTTGTATCAGCGAAAGGGCGGCTCAGTCTCAGCGGCTGATGTCATTAAGTATTTTCCGGCCTTGGCGACGTTGCTTGAACGTAAGGCCGGTCTTTTGTCAGGTGGAGAGCAGCAAATGTTGTCACTCGGCTGTCGTTTCATCGCAGATCCGAAATTGATGTTGATTGACGAAATGAGTTTGGGATTGGCGCCCATCATTTTTCAACGTATGTTGCCAGTGCTCACGCAGTTTGCTGCCGACCGTGGAGTCGGAGTTTTGCTTGTTGAGCAACATGTTCACGTAGCTCTGAAGTCGGCAAGTCGTGCTTATGTGCTCAATCGAGGCGAACTAACTTTTTCGGGAACGGCGCATGACCTACAAAACCAACGCCAGTTTTTGGAGTCAAACTATATGGGGTCTGCAAAACAGGGGGAATGACCTGTCATCAACGACACACCCATTGTGATTCTGGTGTGGTTTTATTCGGTAATAGCGAATAAAACGACACCAGAATCACCTAAGTTTGTTGCATGAATTCAATGCTTGAACGTTCGGCTCGCATCGTTGACGGAACCGACGCAGCACCCATTGGGCTGAAGGTCACTGCCGAAGCAGCACCAGTTGAAGAAGTTGCATCTGGCGTCGGAGTCATTGAATCATTCAGCAATGTTGTGGTCTTCAACACCGACGACGGACTGACATTGTTTGACGTCTCGCACGGCATGGCCGCCAAGAGTTCGGTCGCCAGTCTGCGCACCTGGTCGCAAGACAAAGTGAATACCGCCGTGTACACACACGGTCACACCGACCATGTCGGTGGCGCCGGTGCATTCAACGCCGATGCATCCAATCGCGGTCATCAAGCCATCAACTTCGTCGCCCACGAAGCCGTCATCGATCGTTTCGATCGTTACAAGTTGACGAATGGCTACAACGGCTACATCAATATGCGTCAGTTCCGTTTACCCGGACCGATGTTCCCAAGCGACTTCGTGTATCCCGACACCACATTTCGATCCGAGACAACACTCAACATTGGCGGTCGCTCTTTTGAACTTCATCACGCCCGCGGCGAAACCGACGACCACACCTGGGCCTGGGTTCCTGACACGAAAGCCGTTGTCGTTGGCGACTTATTCATATGGCAGTTCCCCAATGCGGGCAACCCGCAAAAGGTGCAACGCTTCGCGTGGGAGTGGGCCGTTGCATTACGCGCCATGGCCGCCAAGCAACCCGAGTTGATGTTGCCCGCACACGGCATGGCTATCGGTGGCAAAGAACGAGTTGGCATGGTGCTCGCCGACACTGCGGCAGCACTCGAGTCGTTGCACGAACAAACACTTGCATTGATGAATAGTGGAGCGCGGCTCGATGATGTCATTCATCAAGTGCGTTTACCAAAAGAACTTGCTGATAAGCCATTCTTGAAACCCACATACGACGAGCCCGAATTTGTGGTGCGTAACTTGTGGCGTTTGTATGGCGGTTGGTACGACGGCAACCCGGCCAACCTCAAGCCTGCAACCGAAGTTGCATTAGCAACCGAAATGGCGTCATTGGCCGGTGGGGCAGAGGCACTTGCCGCTCGCGCTGAAGAACTTGCCAATCAAGGTGATTTTCGTTTGGCCTGTCACCTCATCGAAATGGCAGCAACTGCAACACCAGATTCAAAACGCATTCACGAAATTCGCGCGGCTATTTACACCGAACGCCGCAAGATCGAAACGTCGTTCATGGCTACTGGCATTTATCGTTCAGCTGCTCTCGACTCAAAAGCCCGCCTCGACGAACTCTGATCTAGCGCAACGATTTGAACATCAAGCCAACCGTCGCGATCGTCGTTGCATGAATGAAAACTGCCGTATAGAAATTCATGAGGATTGTCGAGGTTGAGGTCTTGTAAATCTCGGCTCGAACTTCAGACAAACCAGGCTTGGCTTGTTGAATCTCCAACGAAACTTTGTGGAGTTTTTCGTCGACCCGGTCAAATCTTTGATTCATTCGTTCGATGGTCTTGAGGGCTTCATTGAGTTGAAGCGATTCTTGAGTGGTCATGATTTCTTCCTTTTTCGTTGTTGGCCAGGATCGGCCCAGACGATTGTGGGAATGAGTCGTGCTTCTGGGGTGGCTTCGGCCCGCCGAATTGCCTGGCTGGATCCGAAAATCCACCCCTAAAAGGGTCCGATCGGCACCCAACAACACCAAAATCCGCAAAAAGGCCCCTCGGGTGGAAGCCCGAACCCTGTCCCGTAGGCTTTTGGGGTCGGTTGGGGTTCATTCTCTGGCCTGATGCGAGTCCGTCACCTGGCGGGCCGCGACCTCCGAGTCATCTATATATACGGAAGGCAGGATTAGCCATGGCTGGCGTCCCCAAGATTGAAACCATTACCGAACACCGTACTCATGGCACCGACACCGGTTCGCCTGAAGTACAAATTGCACTCTTGTCAGAGCGCATTAATCATCTCACCGAACACCTCAAGAGTCACAAGCACGACCACCACAGTCGTCGTGGATTGTTGATGATGGTCGGTCGTCGTCGTCGTCTTCTCGACTACGTCAAAGGTCGCAACGTCGAGCGTTACCGCGAGATTGTTGCCAAGTTGGGTCTGCGTCGCTGAGACGCGGCCTCAACCGCAAGTAAAAAAACAAACAAACCGGGCAGTGAAGGTTTGGTTGTCAGTCGCCGTGGCCGTCACTGAGGTGCCGACCTAGCCGACTGGGAACCGACCCGCTGCTCCATATGCAGTCCGGCAAGGAGCCGAGATTGCGCGAAAGGAGCTCGCCATGGCCGATGCCATTCGAGTATCGGGTCCCATTGGGGGAACCGATAAGACCCTGACGTTTGAAACTGGAAAACTGGCTCTACAAAGCCAGGGAGCAGTTGTTGCCAGTATTGGTAACAGCATTGTGCTCGCCACCGCAAACGCCGCCAAAGATGTCCGTCCGGGCATTGACTTTTTCCCACTCACCGTTGACGTTGAAGAACGTGCCTATGCCGCTGGCAAAATTCCAGGTGCATTCTTCCGTCGTGAAGGTCGTCCGAGCGAAGCAGCAATTTTGACCTGCCGTCTCACCGACCGTCCGTTGCGCCCAGCGTTCCCCGATGACTTCCGTAACGAAGTTCAGATCGTGCTCACCATCTTGGGTGCCGATCAGATCAACCCGCACGACGTGCTCAGCATCAACGCGGCTTCGGCTTCGTTGATGATCAGCGGCATTCCGTTCGATGGTCCGATTGGTGCAGTTCGTATTGGTTACAGCCAAGACGGCAAGTGGATTGCTCACCCCACCTACGCCGAAGGCGAAGAGGGAACTTTCGAACTGGTTGTTGCCGGTCGTGAACTCGACAACGGAGACGTTGCGATCATGATGGTTGAAGCAGGCGGAACCGAAAAGAGTTTCGACTACTACGCCAATGGCGCACCCAAGGTTGACGAAGTTGTTCTTGCTGGTGGCCTCGATGCCTCAAAGCAATACATCAAAGAATCAATCGCTTTGCAGCGCCAGTTGTTGGCTTCGGTCATCGCAACTCGCGGACCCATCACACCACTTAAGTACTCGCCAGTTCTTGATTACGGTGACGATGTCTGGACTGCCGTTGAAGCTGTCGCAACACCGTTGTTGGCCGATGCAGTCAAGATTGCACTCAAGGCCGATCGCAATGCCGCAACCGACGCCGCTGGTAATGCTGCTGTTGAAAAGTTGGCTGGCTCAGCCGACGCACCGTTTGCTGGTCGCGATAAAGAAATCAAAGAAGCAGTGCGCAGCCTCACCAAGAAATTGGTTCGTAAGCGCGTTGTTGAAGATGGTATTCGTATCGACGGTCGTGGACCGCGCGACTTGCGTCCGGTCTCGGCCGAAGTTGGCGTCTTGCGCACCGCTCACGGTTCTGGTTTGTTCCAGCGTGGCGAAACACAAGTGATGAACGTGACGACACTGGCCATGCCCCGCATGAACCAGATGCTCGACACTTTGTCGCCAGTTAACTCCAAGCGTTACATCCACCACTACAACATGGCTCCCTGGGCCAATGGTGAAACTGGTCGTGTAGGTACGCCGAAGCGTCGCGAAATCGGACACGGTGTTTTGGCCGAGCGGGCATTGTTGCCCGTTGTGCCAAGCCAAGAAGAGTTCGCTTACGCATTGCGTTTGGTCAGCGAAGTCATGAGCTCAAACGGTTCAACGTCAATGGCAGCAGTTTGCTCAAGCAGCTTGTCGTTGATGGACGCCGGTGTGCCGCTCAAGGCCGCAGTTGCTGGTATCGCCATGGGACTCATTTACGCCGAAGGCAAGTACCTCAGCCTCACTGACATTCTTGGAGCCGAAGATGCCTTCGGTGACATGGACTTCAAGGTTGCCGGAACCGCCGACGCAGTGACTGCGTTGCAGCTCGACACCAAGATCGACGGAATCCCCGCCGATGTTTTGGCCGCCGCTCTCGAGCAGGCCAAAGAAGCTCGCCTCAAGATTCTCGACGTGATGAACGCCGCGATTTCAAAAGGTCGTGACACGGTTGCCGAATCAGCTCCGAAGATCATCTCGATCAACATCCCCATGGACAAGATCGGTGAAGTCATCGGACCGAAGGGCAAGGTCATCAACACCATTCAGCAAGAGACCGGCGCCGACATTGCTGTCGACGACGACGGCGTTGTTGGTATCGTGACGATTGCTGCTGTTGAAGCCTGGCGTATGGAAGATGCCAAGGCTCGTATCTTGGCGATCGTTGATCCGCCCAAGGCCGAACTCGGCGCCATCTACAACGGTCGTGTTGTGAGCATCACCAAGTTCGGTGCATTCGTCAACATCTTGCCGGGACGTGATGGACTGATTCACATCTCGAAGCTCGGTGGCGGCAAGCGCATCAACAATGTTGAAGATGTCTTGAGCCTTGGCCAAGAAATCGAAGTTCGTGTTGAAGACATCGATGACAAGGGCAAGGTCAGTTTGACCCTTGCTGGTGATCCGCCGGCACCGGCCACGTCATCGTCAGGTTCATCGTCAGCACCGGCACCTCGTGCCGCTGCACCTGCAGCCGACGGTCCCGTGACCGTCAGTTTCGATGATGCATTTGACAGCGAAATCAGTAGCGAAATCGGCGACCTCGGTCCTGGTGGAACTGCTGGTGGCGAAGGAAGTAGCGGTCGTGATGACCGTGGTGGACGTGGTGATCGTGACCGCGGTCCACGCCGTCATCGCTGATACCTGACACGCTGTTTAACAGCAATCTGAGTGTTCACAGGCTCCTGATCTCGAAAGAGACAGGAGCCTGTGTCGTTCTTGGGTTT
>CAMDER010000106.1 GCA_945896935.1 Bifidobacterium breve
CTCGTGAGAAACGACGATTGCTGAGTGATTGAGTTGACCGCTGTCTCAGGTGAACCGCTCGGACGCCAGAGAACCGAGGGCTAGCCTGAGCCCATGTCGGTACGTTTTCTCATTATTGGTGGCGGTCCAGCCGGAAATACTGCAGCGACTTATGCGGCTCGCCTGGGCGCCGATGTAGTGATGGTTGAACGAGAAATTGTCGGGGGAGCAGCCCACCTTCTCGATTGCATTCCATCGAAGACCATGATTGCCACTGGTGGTGCGATGACCCTTGGTCGTAAATCGGCCGGTATGGGACTTGAAGAAATGCAACCCGAAGTTGATGTTGAAGCTCTCACCGACCGAATTGAAGATATTAAAGATCATCTCTCGAACAGCACGACCGAACTTTTGGCGAGTCAAGGAGTGCGCATCATTACGGGCAGTGCCAGGTTTGCTTCGTCCCAAAGTGTTGTCGTGACGACCCTCGATGGTGTCGAAGAAACGATTGAGTTTGATGCCGCCATGATTTCGACTGGTTCGCGACCGCGTATTCCAGACTGGGTGCAACCCGATGGCGAAAGAATTCTCACCACTCGCGACTGTTATCCGCCCAAGATTTTTCCGACCAATGTGTGCATCGTTGGTTCGGGTGTCACCGGCGTTGAGTTCGTGCACATGTTCGAATCATTCGGTGCCAAGGTGTCGTTGGTCGTCAGTCGTCAGCAAGTACTGCCGGGCAAAGACCCCGAAGTTGCTGCAGTTCTTGAAGATGATTTCTTGCGACGCGGAGTGCGCTTGTTGAAAGGTGCTCGTGCCGAATCAATTGAACGGGAAGGCGATGAAGTCGTTATCAAGTGCGATGATGGCCGACAAGTGCGCGCCAGTCATGCAGTACTGACGATCGGCTCAATCCCTAATAGCGACGGACTCAATCTTGAAGCTGCTGGCGTGCACATGGATGGCGGCGGGTACATCCCGATCAACCACCACTGCATCACCAATGTTGAACACATTTATGCGGGAGGTGACGTGAGTGGCAAGTTGCCGCTTTCGTCAGTTGCATCGATGCAAGGTCGCAAGATTGCCGAGCACGTCATGGGTTTACATACTCGCGACCATCGCCACCTCGATTACGACAAAGCGGCTTCGGCAATTTTCACCGAACCCGAAATTGCCGACGTGGGATTGGCCGAGGCTGAAGCATTCGCCCATGGTCGTAAAATTCGCGTGACGAAGGTGCCTTTTTCAGCGACACCCAAGGCACTCATCAATAATGATTCACGGGGCTTTGTGAAAATTATTTCCGACCCCGCAACGGGCGTTGTACTTGGTGGGTCAATCGTTGGTCGTCATGCCGCCGAATTAATTAGCGTGATCGCGCTCGCTGTGACCGCCAATTTGAAGGTCACCGACATTGTGGAAAGTCTTTTAGTTCATCCCGCATTGGCAGAAGCCCTGGCCGAAGCAGCAGAATAACTAACTATGAGCGATTTCGATCCACCCGTCATTGTTGAAACCCCGCGAGCCGATGCACTGGCGAGTGTTGGCCAGCGCGCTCTGGCCCAAGTGTTAGACGGACTGATTATCGGAATCCCGTTGTTCGTTCTGACGCTGTCGTTCGGGGGCGATCTGACCGACGCGCAGGACGACAATCTGTTGTGGCTGACCCTGTTGTGGCTGGGCATTGGTCTGTTCTACAACACGGCGTTCGTGGCCATTTCGGGCGCCACGCCGGGCAAGCGCATCATGAAGTTGCGCGTGGTGAATCGCACCGACGGCTCACCGGTGAACTGGACCTACGCAGCTGTGCGCGCGCTGGTACCCACCGTGGCCGGCGTGGTGCCGGTGATCGGGTTCGCGTTGAACATCGCGGTGTATGTACGCGCAGCATTTCACCCGATGCGTCAAGGTTTGCACGATGCCGCCGCGGGCACCATCGTCGTCAAAAGATGATGTGATCAGGCAATAACAACGACAACGTCGCCAGAACCGACGGTGTCGCCAGCCTTGACTTTGATCTCGGTGACCTTGCCGGTCTTTTCGGCGAGAATCTGGTTTTCCATCTTCATGGCTTCAAGCACGCATACAGCCTGGCCAGATTCGACTTCTTGACCGACTTCAACAAGCACCTTGACGATGGTTCCTTGCATGGGCACGGTGACTTGACCAGATCCAGCACCGCCGCCTGCGCCACTTCCGGCAGCGCGCTTGGGCTTTGCCGCCTTTGGCGCGCCGCTTGAAATAACTGCAGTCTGTTCAGGAACCCACATTGCGACATCGAAACGCTTACCGTTGATTTCGACGGTGGTGTTACGACGTACGAGTGGTTCGGCATCTTCACCATCACTCGACGGGGCGTTGGTGACGCCGATTCCTGAAAGGTCAAGCACTTCTTCGACCCACTTGGTTGAGTGCTTGAAGGCCGCGAAGTCGGGGTGCTTCAAAATTGCCAAGTCGGCGGGGATGGTGGTGTGCACACCTTCAACAACCATCTCTTCAAGTGCACGAATGGTGCGCGCGATTGCCGTCGGGCGATCTTTGCCCCACACGATGAGCTTGCCGATCAAGTTGTCGTAGTACTGGCTGATCTCGTCGCCACTTTCGTAGCCCGAGTCGAAGCGCACACCAAAACCATCAGAAGGAACAAGCTTGGTGATCTTGCCTGGTGACGGAAGAAACTTTCCACCAGCGGGGTTTTCGGCATTGATACGAATTTCAATGCCGTGACCATTGCGGCGAGCAGTGACTTCTTCTTGAGTCATCGGAAGCTTTTCGCCGGCGGCAACACGCAACTGCCATTCAACAAGATCAATACCCGTGATGACTTCAGAAACGGGGTGTTCAACTTGCAAACGAGTGTTCATTTCTAAGAAGAAGAATTCGCCATCTTGGTAAATGAATTCAACGGTTCCGGCATTGAAGTAACCCACGGCGCGAGCTGCAAGAACAGCGGCGTCACCCATTGCTTCTTCAACGCCTTCGCCCATCGCAATGGCGGGGGCTTCTTCGACGAGCTTTTGGTGACGACGCTGTGCTGAACAGTCGCGAGTTGATACCCACACATAGTTGCCGTGTTGGTCGCCGACCAATTGCACTTCAACGTGGCGCGGCCAGGTGAGGTACTTCTCAACATAAATTTCGTCGCGACCAAAGAATGCTTTTGCTTCGCGTTGTGCGCTGTCCATTGCCTCTTGAACAGTTTCGGCGTTGTGCACAACTTTCATGCCGCGACCGCCACCACCAAAGGCAGCCTTGATGGCGATGGGATAACCAAAGTCGGCGCCGAACGTCTTGATTTCATCAGCAGTTGTGACGAAATCGGTGGTGCCCGGAACAATGGGGCAACCGCCGCGCAACGCTGCTCGACGACTTGAAACCTTGTCGCCCATTTCGCGAATTGCATCGCCTGGGGGCCCGATGAATGCCACACCCATATTGGTGATGGCGTCAGCAAAATCGGCGTTCTCACTGAAGAATCCGTAACCGGGGTGAACACCGTCAGCGCCGCTCTTTCGAATGGCATCGAGAATTGCCTCGGTATTGAGGTAACTCTCGGCTGCGGTTTGACCACCCAGGGCGTAGGCCTCGTCGGCGAGACGTACGTGAAGTGCATTGCGATCGAGTTCGGAATACACCGCCACGGTGGCGATTCCCATCTCTCGAGCGGCTCGGATCACGCGGACTGCGATCTCTCCGCGGTTGGCAATCAGGATCTTCGTAAGGGGTTTAGTCGACACAAGTGACAATGTTGGTCTGATGGACACCCCTTTCGCCACCTCAAATGACGAGAACTTGCCCGGGGAGCCGATTTTTGGCGAAAATATCGGAAAATTTCCCGATTCTTGGCAAGTTCGCTGGTTGGCCACGACTGGAAGTACGAACGACGACCTCGTGGCGGCGGGTCGAGCGGGAGCGTCTGGCCGAGTGGCTTTGGTGGCTGATTACCAATCTGCGGGTCGCGGGCGCTTAGACCGAACGTGGGTGGCACCAGACGGGCTCAACTTGTTGGTGAGCTTGTTGTTGCGCGACGTGCCACGTTTTCCTCATGCTCTCACGCACGCCGTGGCGTTGGCCGCTGCTGCAGCGAGCGAGACAGTTGTGGCAGCAGCAGGTGGGAAAGTCAAAGTTGATGTGAAGTGGCCCAATGATTTGCTGGTCGATGGGCAAAAGTTGGCGGGCATCTTGTCGGTTGCTGGACCAATCAAACAAATGATGACTGACATTGAGTCATATGTTGCGCCCGAATTTGTGGTGGTGGGTTTGGGACTCAATGTTGGTTGGGCTCCAGAAGGTGCGGCATGTTTGCAGACTTTCGCATCGATCGAGATTGCGCGAGATGCAGTATTGAAAGCGCTGTTAGTCGCTCTTGATCGGTTGCTTGATTTAACGCCCGAACAATTGCACGAGCGTTACCGCACCAAATTGTCGACGTTGCGCCGAGCGGTGCGTATCGAATTGCCATCGGGAGAATTCGTTGAAGGCCGGGCGTTAGACGTGGAAGCAGATGGTCGACTCGTTGTGCTTGATTCGTGTGGCGTGACCCAACGCCTTGATATCGGAGACATTGTTCACCTGCGTTCGTGACCAGATGTCGGGGATGACAAGCCGGAGGGGTTGTGGGCGAATAGTTTCTAAGACATGTCTTCGCCGCGTCAGTCTGCTCGTCGACGCCGCGCAATTCTTCCGCAGATCAACACCCTGACAATGGGCGTAGTTTTCGTTGCCTTGACCGCGATCGGACTGGTGATTGCCACAAGGCAGCAGGAAGCAAATGTCAACCGGGCCGATGAACTTGGCGGGGTGATGGCTGACAAGTCGGGGCCATTTGCTAATTATTTATTAGTCGGGAGCGATACCCGCGAAACCGCCGATCCCAACAGTCCCGACTATGGCGGCATCGGAAGCACTAATGAAACTGGTGGGCGACGTTCAGACACGGTGATGATTATGCATGTCGACAACGATTTGGGTGTCGCCTCAATCATGTCGTTGCCGCGCGACTTATGGATTGATGTTCCTGGATACGGAAAAGATCGATTGAATACGGCGTACTCGTATGGTGCAGATGTTTTGGTGAATACCGTTCAAGGAAGCCTTGGAATCCCACTCAATCACTACATTGAAGTTGACTTCACTTCGTTTAAGAACATTGTGAGTGCACTCGGTGGCGTTGATATTTGTTTTGAATATCCGACTCGTGATTTCAACACCGGTTTGAATGTTCCAGCGCCTGGTTGTTACACCCTTGACCAATATCAATCGTTGGCCTACACGCGAAGTCGCTACTACGAGGTCTTTCGTGACGGGGCATGGGATGTTGATGGTCGAGCCGACCTTGGTCGCATTGAAAGACAACAAGTCTTTTTGCAGGCTGCAATTTCAAAAGCCATTGGACAAACAACGGCAAATCCAATGCGTTCAAGCGAACTCATCAATGCTGCGGTCGATTCGCTCACCGTTGACCCAGGACTGAACTTGCTCGAAACTGCGGACTACCTCAAGCCACTTGCTTCGGGAGGTGTGCAACGGTATTCCTTATCAGTGGTCCCAGAAAATGTTGACGGTAAAGATGTGCTGGTTCTTGGTGCCGAAGCCGGAGCACTTTTGGCTTATTTCGCTGGCACGGGCCCGCCTCCGCCCATCGGGTGACTCGTGAGACCGTATGGGAGTCGTTGTGAGATGGCAGAATAGTGGTTGGTCAGAGCCGACCATTTTGATCCCACGAGGTTTGTTGACATGAAAGCACTTATTTTGGCTGGTGGTGCTGGAACCCGATTGCGACCCATCACGCACACCAGTGCCAAGCAGTTGGTGCCTGTCGCGAATAAACCTATTTTGTTTTACGGAATCGAAGCCATGGTTTCGGCAGGCATCACCGAAATTGGAGTCATCGTCGGTGACACTCGAGTTGAAGTTATGTCAGCACTCGGCGATGGAAGTCAGTGGGGCGCCAAAATCACTTTCATTCCTCAAGACGAACCGCTTGGTCTTGCGCACTGCGTATTGATCGCATCCGACTTCTTGGGCGACGACGATTTTGTGATGTATCTCGGTGACAACTTGCTCGAACAAGATCT
>CAMDER010000107.1 GCA_945896935.1 Bifidobacterium breve
CTTGCTGTTGTTCGACTTCTTGATTGGTTGCTTGGCCATTTAGGTCACTGCTCCGATGACTGGTCGTGTGATGTATTCGGCTGAACAAAAAGTAGTGCAGCGATCGCGATGAAACCACTCAGGGCCATGAACGACAGCGTGACAAATCCGATGCGACGGAACCAGACATCGGTGCACGATGGTCCAATCCCACAGGCACCTTCGCCCAATGATGGTTTCCATTCAATGAGGTAGTGGTAAGTCGACAAACAAATACCAGCGATCAACAGCGGTAACGCGTACCAACGTACGTTGCGGTCTTTGCGAATCGCGGCAACGAGCAAAATACCGGCCAACGGGAACATACAGATGCGCTGGAACCAGCACAATCGGCAAGGGACGTAATTAGCAACTTCGCTGAAATACAGACTTCCAGCGGTTGCACCAGCGGCGACTAACCATGCCAACCACAGCGCCAATCGACGAATTTCGCCGACGACCGAAGCCCGTGGCGAAACCCAAAGTCCCAACAGGACATATGAGACTCCCCCAACCAGCGCGATCAGCGCCAATAAGGACGCAAAAAGTTCAACTGTTCTTACGTTCATCTTTGTCAGTATGCCCGCCCCACAGGCAAGAATGGAAATCTTGAACGAGTTAGAGCCCAAAGTCCCGATCGTTATTTCGGCCCAAGATCTGCAGGCTCTTGACCGTACCGACATCGTTATTGCTGATGTCCGCTGGTATCTCGACGGACGCGATGCTCGTAAGGCCTACACCGACGGTCACATTCCGAGTGCGATTTTTGTTGACCTAGATCGCGACCTTGCTTCTTCAGATCGAACTGACGCCACGCACGGTCGGCATCCATTTCCTACTCCATCTGCCTTCGCTGGCGCGATGTCACGACTTGGTATCGGAAACGACTCTTATGTTGTTGCCTACGACGACACTGGCGGCATGACAGCATCGCGACTCGTTGTCATGTTGCGCATGCTCGGTTGCAAAGCATCGGTGCTTGACGGTGGAATTGCTGCCTGGGACCGCGTCAATGACCATCCTCTTGCTACTGGCAAGCCCACGAATGTTAAAGCAGCATCATTCGCGTCTGTTGATTGGCCGACCGATCAACTCGTTACCAAACATGAACTCGAATCAATCGTCGCCCAAGGTGCAATTAATTCACGACGAGTCATTCTTGATGCCCGTTCAGCCGATCGTTTTCAAGGCGTTGTCACTGAAGCCACCGCAAAGCTAGACCCCCGACCTGGTCACATTCCCGGAGCATTCAGTGCACCATGGAATGCTGTTATCAATGCAGAAACATCAACGTTTAAATCTGTTGAAGAACTGCGTAGCCATTACGAGTCGCTTTGTGTAGACCTCGCCGATGAAGTGATCGCTTATTGCGGCAGTGGGGTTTCGGCTTGCGCCAACCTCGTTGCGATCGAACATGCTGGCTTTGCAACACCGCGACTATTCGTTGCTTCTTGGTCGGGTTGGTCGTCCGATCCCGATACCGCCGTTGAAGTTGGAAGTGTCGCACCTGATCGTGATTTGTTTGCCACGCACGTGACTGCCATTAGTTCAAATGCCGTACGCGCACTGCGGCGTACTCGGCAAAAAAATCGACTCGCTGAAGTTGAATGGTTTGAAGCGCTCTATCGCGTGTACTTGGCGGCATTTATTTTCGGTGGCGGAATTTTGTTTATCTCTGGACTCGTACCCGATAAGCCAGTCGCCAATTCGATGGCGGCCGACGTCTTAAAGTTTGGTCCAGCATGGCTAGGGCTCGCTGGGATTTTGGCTGTTGCCATGGGGCTGCGCTCTGGAAGTCGTGGCGGACCACTGGCAATTGAAGAAGCAGATGTTCGCCACGTGTTGCTAGCCCCCGTGAGTCGTCAACGAGTACTTCTTCGCCCAGCCGTTCAGCGACTTCGTTCGGCAATGTTTGCGACCGGTGCTGCTGGTGCAGTTGCTGGTCAGTTAGCAGCCCGTCGCTTACCTGGAAGTGGAATGTCATGGGCTATGTCAGGCGCACTGTGGGGCACAACCGCTGGCGCGCTCTTTGTTGGTGCGGCATTATGTGCACACTCCCTCAAACTTCGAGGCTGGATGGCAAGTGTCATTGGCGGCGCATTGATTGCATGGCAAATTGCCACCGCTCTTCCGAGTTCACAACTTACTGGCCCCGGTGATCTTCATGGTGGGCTTGCACTTTGGGGAGAACGAACGCGAGTCAGTGAGCTCATCCCATCGGTTGTTGCAGCCCTCTTGATCGTGATTGGTCTCGCACTCTTGGCTCGTCAATCACTTGAGGCATTGTCACGTCGGTCAGCACTCGTCACTCAATTGCGTTTTGCAGTGACGTTGCAAGACCTTCGCACCGTTACTTTGTTGCGTCGCCAACTCAGTCAAGAACGCAGTCGCAATCGCCCATGGATCAAAATGAACCGGAAGAAAACAAAGAACCGCTTCTCTGCTGAATGGAATCGTGGTTGGCAAGGTTTATTACGTTTCCCATTGAGCCGAATCACCCGAATCGCCACGCTGACCATCGTTGCTGGTTTATGCCAAGTAGCGGTTTATAACGGCACAACCCCAGCAGTATTAGGTAGTGGTCTGGCGTTATTTATTTTGGGACTAGAAATTTGTGAACCATTTGCCCAGGAGATTGATCAGGGTGAACGAACCGATGCATATCCCAAATTGCGCGGCGCAATGTACATCGCTCTCCTCAGCCCAACGGCGGCTATCGCGATTCCGATCGCAGGCATCATGGTCGCCACGATGGGAATTGTCGAACCTCATATGTGGTCGGTCGCGGCAATTTGCGCCGTCCCATCTTTAGTCGGCGGTCTCGCTGGTGCAGCAATCAACATTGTTTCGGGTGCACCTGATCAAGTTTCATCAACAGCACAAGCCAACATGATGCCGCCAGAAGTTGCTGGCACCGTGAGTCTCATCAAAGCAATTTGGCCAGTTGTACTTGCGATACTCGGAAGCTTGCCCATGGTCGGCGCTCGTATGGCACTTGCTGATGGCAACGCGCCAGAAGCTCCCGCTCTTCGCATTGCAATTGCCATCGTACTCATGGCCATGATTATTGGTGGCTGGGTGCGCTTCCGCGATGACATCAAGAATTCTTTGAACAACGCCGCTGCCGAAAGTCGCGGTCAGAAAACTCGTACCGGAGGAAACACATGAGCCGCCACCCCAAACCACCCAATGCACAAAATGCTGAATCAGCAGCAACGCACAAAACCGAACCAGTGCTTCCTGCTGCTCTCATTGCAAACAATGTTGCTAAGGACTACGGCGACGGTCCTGCGTTGTACCCATTGTCATTACGAATTGAAGAGCACGAAAAAGTTGCATTGATCGGCCACAACGGTTCGGGAAAAACAACTTTCTTGCGCATGGCGACCGGATTACTCGAGCCCGCTTCAGGTTCAATCACTGTCTTTGGACAAGAGCCAGGTTCAATGGACGCTCGCAGCAAACTGAGTTATCTAGCCGACACCCCAACGTTTTACGACGACCTGTCGGTTTGGGAACACCTCGAATACACCGCACGTTTGCACAACATGGGTACATGGGAGCAAAAAGCTGCCGACCTATTGGGTCAACTCGGTATCTACGAACGCGCCGACGATTTGCCGACTCGCTTTAGCCGTGGCCTCAAACAAAAAGCCGCCATTGCGATTGCATTTATTCGACCGTTCGAATTGATGCTCATTGACGAACCCTTCGTTGGCCTCGACGCTGACGGCAAAGAAGCGCTCCTCGACCTCTTCGATCAAGCCTCGGCCGATGGTGCCGCACTCGTCGTTGCCACTCACGAACTGAGCTTTGTTTCGCGTACGGCTCGCACCATTGCCTTACGAGATGGTTCTTTGGTATTCGATGGCGAGTCGTCGCAAGCCGAAGCCCGTGGGCTAGTCGCAGTTGAGGGCACCGCTATCCAAGATTGAAAAACGAGCACTACACTCATCAACATGCTTGAGTTCACATCACTTAAAGTTTCTGCAGACGCACCCGCCGACCTCGCGACTCAACTCACTTCAATGTCGGCTCAGGGCTGGCAAGTCGTCAATATCGTCGCGGCAAACAATGACATCGTTGCGTACTTGTCACGTCTAGTCAGCGTCACCACAACAGCCCCTGCCCCAGTTCAGCCGACTCCGGCCAGTGACTCTGTTGGTTGGGCTGCAACAGATACACCATCAAGCCCCAGCACATTTATTTCACCAACACCAGCATCAAGCTCGACTCCACTTGCGACCTCGACGCCAACACCGTCGGTCGCACCAAGTGTTCCTGCCGATTGGTACAAAGACCCGGCGGGTCGCTACGAGTTTCGCTACTGGGACGGCGCAAAGTGGACTGAAAACGTGTCACGCGCCGGCGTGATGTATAAAGATCCGCCCACTAAGTGACCAACGGACTACGAGACTCACAAATTGGTCTCGCCACTTTTGGATAGTTTGGTTCTGTGAGTACTTCTCTGATGCGCGCTACCTCAGTCGGCCATGCGGGCATTTTTATTGAGACTCGACAAGGGTCAATACTCTGTGACCCATGGTTCAACCCAGCGTTCTTCGGATCGTGGTTTGTCTTTCCCCGTAATGATCAATTGCCTGCAGATTTTTATGACGCCTTGCGCAAGCCGTCGTACTTGTACATCTCACATCTTCACGGCGACCACCTAGACGAAGAATGGTTGCCAGCAAATATTGATTTAGCCACACCGATTTTGCTACCTGGATTCCCGATTCCCGAACTTGAGCGTCGTCTTCGTAAACTTGGATTCACCGAATTCATTCAGACCGTCGATGGGGTTGAGCACGATTTAGGTGATGGCCTCACCGTCGCGATTCATGTTGAAACTTCAATCACCGATGGTCCAGCCGGAGACTCCGCGCTCGTTGTGAGCGATGGTGTTCATCGTTTGGTTAATCAAAACGATTGTCGCACCAGCGACCTCAATGCTCTTCGTGCTCACGGACCGATTGATGTGCACTGCTTGCAATTTTCTGGGGCCATTTGGTACCCAATGGTGTATCAAGAATCTCCCGAGCGCATGCGCGAACTCATCGATCTCAAAGTTGATAGTCAATTTGCTCGGGCAATGCGCTACGTCGAAGCACTTGATGCGCGGGCGGTTGTCCCGTCGGCTGGTCCACCGTGCTTCCTTGACCCCGATCTCTTTCAGTTCAATGTCATTAACGGCGATGAACTTTCAATCTTCCCCGATCAAACTCAGTTCTTGTCGCGGCTTCAAGCGGCGTCGCGTCACGGCATTATGAATATGCCCGGAACTTGCATCACCATCGGCGACGAGTTGCAAGTTGATCATCCGCTGCCACAGGCCGACGTCGAGAAGATCTTCAGTGACAAGTCGACTTACCTCCGCGAGTACCAAGCCGACTATCTCGATTGGCTCGACAACATGAAAGCAAACTGGGCTCAGCCCACCGATGATTTGTTGAATACGCTGAAAGCATGGTGGGAGCCATTGCTCGCGATGGCTCCATCTCTCCGACAAGGAATCGGGGCTGCATGTTTGTTGCGCGCTGGCGATCTAGAAATCCTCATTGATTTCCCGAATGGCAAAGTTCGTCCATTCAACGGCGAGACCTACGGGTTCCGTTTTGAAATTGATCGTCGGTTAGTTGAAACGGTCGTTGCACAAAATGCCGTTGACTGGAGCGACAAGTTGTTCTTGTCATGTCGTTTCTCGGCCTGGCGTTCGGGTTCGTATAACGAATACGTCTACAACTTCTTCAAGTCACTCAACGTTGAACGTATGCAGCGCACCGAAGCCGAAGCAGTCAAAAAATTCGCACCAGATACTCCGAGTGAAGAAATCACAATTGGCGACTACATCGTCGAGCGATATTGCCCACACCGCAAAGCCGATCTTTCGGTCTTTGGTGAGTGCTCGGGTAGCGAACTGGTGTGTACGTTGCACGGTTGGAAATTTGATCTTGAAACTGGGGAATGCCTCACTGCTCAAGATCGCAAATTACAGGTCCGTCGCGCCCAGTAATCGAAG
>CAMDER010000108.1 GCA_945896935.1 Bifidobacterium breve
ACCGACCCGTACATGGTGGCGCCGCTCAAGCCCGGTTTCGATGCGTTGGCTGCACTGCAAGCCCGTGCATGTCTCGAAGCTGGCGTTGTCACTGAACGACAGATGGCCGAAGTTGCTGCTCGAAGCCGACGTGATGCGCATAACAACGCGATTGCCTTTACAAAGGGAAATGAATCAGCCGACGATTTGTTGGCGATGCCGTACACACTGAATCCGTTGCGTGCGCACGACTGCGCGACTCCGGTAGATGGGTGTAACGCAGTTGTCTTGGCCGCTGGCGACGTAGCTCGTCGATTGGCCGAACGTCCAGCGTGGATTCGTGGAATTGATCACCGTATTGATACGCAACGTTTGGGCGCTCGTTCAATGATCGAAAGTTCTTCAGCAGCGATCGCGGCCCAAAAAGCAGGAGTCGCTAAAGACCGTATTGATGTTGCCGAGCTTCATGCCCCGTACACACATCAAGAGTTGCTGTTGCGAAACGCAATGGGTTTGAGTGAATCAACTCATATCAACCCAAGTGGTGGAGCATTGGTGGCGAACCCGGCGATGGCCGCAGGTCTTGCGCGTTTCGCTGAAGCGGCCGAAAGTATTTTTGCTGGTGCGGCCGATCGAGTTTTGGCTCACTGCACAAGTGGACCAATGTTGCAACAAAATTTGGTATGCGTCATGGAAGGTGAGTGACATGGCTGAACTTTGTGCAGTCGTCGGAGTAGGTCAAACAAAGCACGCTGCTTGTCGTGCTGATGTTTCAATTGCTGGTTTGGTGCGCGAGGCAGTTGACCGTGCGTTGGCTGATGCCAACATCACGATCGCTGATGTTGATGCGATTGTGATTGGCAAGGCACCAGATTCACTTGAAGGTGTCGCAATGCCCGAACTGTGGCTGGCCGATGCGTTGGCGGCTCATGGCAAGCCGGTGTTCCGTGTTCACACCGCTGGTTCGGTTGGCGGTTCAACAGCAATTGTTGCAGCGCAACATGTGATGGCCGGAATTCACGGAACAGTTTTGACAATCGGCTTTGAAAAGCAAAGCGACGGCAACGCAATGTGGGCACTGAGCGTGCCGATCCCGTTCGGTATGCCAGTGCATGCTGGTGCTGGCGGTTACTTCTCGCCGATTGTGCGTGGATACATCGGTCGTTCTGGAGCCCCCAAGCACATCGGTGCAATGGTTGCGGTGAAAGACCGAACGAATGCGTGTAAGAACCCATACGCGCATTTACACGAACCCGATTGGACGCTCGAGAAGGCGCTTGAGACTCCGATGTTGTGGGATCCGATTCGCTTTATCGAAACCTGTCCGTCAAGTGATGGTGCAATGGCGTTGGTGTTGATGAGCGAAGAGCGAGCCGACAAGCATGCGGGACGTAAAGCTTGGGTGCACGCAACGGCGATGCGCAGTGAGCCAACAGCGTTTGCGGGTCGCGAACAAGTGAGCCCAGTTGCTGGCGAAATGTGTGCGGCCGATTTGTGGCGTAAAGCCGGAATCAAGAATCCTGCTGAAGAAATTGATGTCGTTGAGATGTATGTGCCGTTCGCCTGGTTCGAGCCGATGTGGCTCGAGAACTTGGGATTTGCTCCGCGCAACGAAGGCTGGCGCTGGGTTGAAGATGGCATCACAGAAATGGGCGGGTCGCTGCCGGTCAATCCGTCGGGCGGAGTGCTGTCGAGTAATCCGATTGGTGCGTCGGGAATGCTGCGATTTGGCGAGGCGGCGATGCAAGTGATGGGCAAGGCCGGCGAGCATCAGATTGATGGTGCCAAGAAGGCCGTAGGACACGCGTATGGCGGCGGAAGCCAGTTCTTCGCAATGTGGCTCGTCTCCTCCACCAAACCCTAAACCCAAACCCTAAACCCCAAAAATTCCGCCACTTAGGTGTTTGGCTGCCGCTAGGCGGCAGCCAAACACCTAAGTGGCGGAAAAATGACGGAAAAATGACGGGAAATGGTCAGGTCAGGTGCGGGTCCAGTTGGGGGAGCGCTTTTCGGCGAACGCCCGCGGCCCCTCTTTTGAATCGTTCGTCGCAAAGATCGGCCAGCCGATTTCAAACTCAACCTTGAGGGCATCGGCTTCGGGCATCGCCGCAGTTTCTTGCACCGACTTCAAAATCGCCTCAACCGCCAGTGGACCGTTCGCACAAATCATCTCAGCCAACTCGAGAGCCTTAGTCATGGCTTGACCATCGGGCACCACGTGTCCAATCAAACCGATCTCTTTGGCTTCAGCAGCGGTGTATCCGCGTGCAGTGAGCAACATCTCGAGCGCATTGGTGTATCCGATCTGACGTTGCAATCGAACTGTGCTTCCGCCGACAGGAAACAATCCACGCTTGGCTTCGAACACTCCAAACGTCGCGCTCTCGCCTGCCACACGAAGATGAGTTGCTTGCAAGATCTCGGTTCCGCCAGCGACGGCGTATCCCTCAACGGCAGCGATCAGTGGCTTACGAATGCGGTAGTGGCGCAACAACGCCTTCCAGTGCAGATCGGGATCGGCCGCCCAGCGCTCTTGGTAGGGGTTGGGGCCAGCATCGTCATTGGCACGGGCCTTGAGATCCATGCCAGTACAGAACGAACCACCAGACCCAGTCAAGATCGCACAGCGAATGTCGTCGTCCTCGTTGAGTCGAACCCAAGCATCGGCCAAGCCCACGATCATTGCGGGACTGAGGGCGTTTTTGGCTTCGGGCCGGTTCATGGTGACCACCAATGTGTGTCCCACCACTTCGGTCAACAGATGTTCGGTACCAGACATGATTTCTCCTTAGTAAATCTCAAAATGCTTCCTTATCTTCTACTACGAAGCGCGGTGGTTCGGCTTCATCGACCGCGATGTGCTAGCACACACATATGCCAGCAACGACTTATAACCTCGCCGACCTCTTTGAAGCAGCCGCAGATGAATGGCCAGACCGCGATTACATCGTGGACGAACGCACCCGTCGCACTTTCGCCGAAATGGATCGTCGCGCCAATCAGTTGGCGCACCACTTGTTGGCACAAGGAATTAAGCCTGGTGATCATGTGGGTATCTACGCCCTCAATCGAGTCGAGTGGGTCGAGGCGCTGTGGGCAATTTTTAAGATCCGCGCGGTTTGGGTGAATATCAATTATCGCTATGTCGAAGATGAGCTTGCGTACCTTTTTGACAATGCCGATCTGACATACCTCATTGTCGAACCCGAATATGTTGATCGCGCTCGTTCAGTCGCTCCACAGTTGCCGATGCTCGTCATTGGCGATGATTACGAAAAGGTTTTGGGCAGCAATAGCGAGATACGCGATTTTGCCCCCCGTTCAGATGACGACATCTACCTCTTGTTTACCGGGGGCACTACCGGAATGCCCAAGGGCGTTGTGTGGCGTCACGGCGATGTGGTGATGGCTCTCGGTGGCGGGATCGACATCATGACTGGCGACAAAGTTTCGTCTCCTGAAGGTTTTGTTGAAAAGGGTCGTAACGGTTTCCCATTGGTGTCGTACCCATTACCCCCGTTGATGCACGGTGCAACGCAATGGAGCGTGATGGCCCAAAGTTTTGTGGGCAACAAGGTTGTTTTGCGAGGCAAGTTCGATCCCGAAGACGTGTGGAGCACTGTCGAAAACGAAAAAGCCAACTTGATCATGATCACTGGTGATGCGATGGCTCGACCATTGCTCGACTACGTCGCTGCCAACACTGACAAACACGAGCTCTCGTCACTATTTGCAGTCAGTTCAAGCGCTGTTCTCTTTTCACAATCATGCAAGGAACAATTCATTGATCTTTTCCCGAATGTTGTGATTACCGATGCAGTTGGTTCAAGCGAAGGCGGCGCCAATGGCATCACGATGGTTGGCAAAGGTATGCAATCTAAGGGCGGCCCGACAATTAAGGCTGGTCGAGACTCAGTAGTGCTTGGTGATGATTTATTGCCAGTAAAACCAGGCGAAATGGGTCGACTGGCACGTGCCGGAAACATTCCGTTGCGCTATCACAAAGACCCCGAAAAAACGGCCGCGACATTTGTGACTGCACCTGATGGGAGGCGTTACGCGATCCCCGGCGACTTCGCTCGTCTTGAAGAAGATGGAACGATCACCTTGATCGGTCGCGGTTCGGTCTGCATCAACAGTGGTGGCGAAAAGATTTTCCCCGAAGAAGTCGAAAATGCTTTGAAGGCGCATCCTGAAGTATTTGATGCGGTCGTTGTTGGTATTCCTGATGCTCGGTGGGGTGAACGTGTCGCGGCAGTCGTACAGGCTCGCCCTGGAACATCGCCAACGTTAGAAAGCGTGCAAGAACATTGCCGTGCTCATGTTGCGGGCTACAAGGTGCCGCGTCAACTCACATTGGTTGATCAGATGGTGCGCTCACCAGCCGGCAAGAGTGATTATCGCTGGGCCAAGCAGCAGGCAATGACCGACGCGGGTATCGAGGGCTGAACATAATGGCTGGTCCTCTTCATGGAGTGCGTGTCATTGAACTCGTTGGTCAGGGACCTGGTCCGTATGGCGCGATGATTTTGGCCGACCTCGGCGCCGATGTCATCGCGGTCGAACGGCCCGAGGTTGTTGCACGCGTCAATCGTGATCGTCTACCAACAAATCCGATGATGCGCGGTAAGCGCAGTATCGCACTTGATTTGAAGAGTCCAACCGGTATCAATACTTTGCTTGAACTCACCGATCAGGCCGACGTATTCATCGATCCATTTCGACCAGGCGTATGCGAGCGTCTCGGTATCGGACCCGATGTTGTATGTGAACGTAATCCACGGATGATTTATGGCCGTATGACTGGCTGGGGACAAGACGGGCCGCTGGCCCATACAGCAGGGCACGACATTGACTACATCTCGTTGTCGGGCGCGTTGCATCTCATTGGTTACGAGGGTCAACCACCCACTCCACCAATCAATTTGCTTGGCGACTTTGCCGGCGGCGGTTTGGTATTGGCAATGGGAGTTGCTTGCGCAGTTGTTGAACGTTTCAGCAGCGGACGGGGACAGGTGATTGATGCAGCGATGGTCGATGGTGCAGCCATGATTCTTGGGCCATTTTTCTCAGCGTTCACTAATGGATTTTGGGGCGAACGCGGAACGAATCACCTCGATGGTGGATCACATTTCTACAACGTCTACGAAACTTCCGATCATAAATGGGTGTCAGTTGGAGCGATTGAGCCACAGTTCTACACCGAACTTGTGCAGCATCTGGGTGTTGTTGATGATGCGTTACTACAACCGGCCGAACAGAACAACCGTAAAGTTTGGCAAGCTGCAAAAGAACGTATAGCCGAAGTTTTTCAATCAAAGACTCGGGCCGAATGGGAAGCCATCTTTGATGGATCAGATGCGTGCTTCGCGCCCGTGCTGTCGCCGAGTGAAGTCGCAACGCATCCTCATACGGCGGCGCGCGGAACAGTCGTCACGATCAATGGCGTAGTTCAGGCTCAAGCAGCTCCGCGTTTCTCACGAACCGAAGCCAAAGCAGGAGTGCCTTGTCATTCTGGTCAACACAGTGTGGCCGAAGTTCTGTCGTCCTGGGCGTAGAGAGAGTTTTAGCGGCAGACGGTTGCGCCGTCAACCAACAACGATTCGCCACATACAAAACTGGCACGATCACTGCATAGCCAAACGGCCGATTCGGCAATTTCGGATGGCTCGCCTAAATACCCACGGCCGATTCCGCGGCTGACCATTTTTTCGATCTTGGGATCACCGTTGATGAATCCCTCAATCATCGGAGTGCGCGTTGTGCCAGGAAGAATCGCGTTCACACGCACACCTTTGGCGGCAAACTCTTGCGCTGCACACTTGGTGAGCCCAAGTACGCCGTGCTTGGCTGCGGTGTAGTGAGGCAAACCTGGAGCCGCAACGACACCGGCACCAGAAGACACGTTGACGATTGCCCCAGAACCTTGGGCTGCCATAACGCCGAGTTCGTACTTGAGACACAAAAAGACACTTGTGAGATTGGCGTTGATCATGTGTTGCCACTCATGCAACGGAAGGTCGATAAATGAACCGAACCTTCC
>CAMDER010000109.1 GCA_945896935.1 Bifidobacterium breve
ATGGTTGATTCGTTACATGACGGCATTGAGTGGTGCTCACATCAAGGCTGGCCACTCACTCTTCATGCCCAAACAAGTGGTGGAGAAGAGTTTGTCTTTTGTGATGCTCGACATGATCTCGGACATTTCATCGAAATGTACGAACCCTCAGATCGTTTACTCAGTTTTTACACCTACGTTCGTCAACTTTCTCAAACCCCATCGTGATTCTGGTGTGGATTTGTTGCGTATAGCGCAATAAATCCACACCAGAATCACAAAGTACTGGGAGGTTTTCACATAGTTGAGTCGTCGACCCAACTTCCGTGGAAGCCAAACGGCACACGCTGCGGAAGATGCACTCGAGCGATTGGCGCTTTGGCGAGATCGCTGGCGTCCAAAATGACCAAGTCAGTCGAATCGGTTGCATCGTCATACACAAATCCCATGGCATAGCCCTCATCTTCGTTGGCCGACGCAGAATCTTGTACAAAGACAAACTCTCCAGGATGGGCATTCGGTCCAAGATCATGAATGGTCTTTGATCCGTTACTCATGTCGTAACGCGCCACAACGCCAGGCTCACCCATTTCTCCGGTTGCGCCAGGACGTGAACCAGCAACCCAGCCATAACGATGCTTCAAACCAATAACGCGATCATCTACTCGTGGGAATGCATGGGCCCAGTCGTCAATCTGAGTTTCGCGTACAGCGCCAGTCTTCATGTTGAATGCCCAGCGATACATGTAACACGGCTCAAAACTGTCCATTGATCCGCGCCACATTGATTCGTGACGACCAACATCGCAAATCACTTCATCGCCATCGACGTACGCATTCAATGGGTGGAAGACGTAGCACGGGTCGACGTTGAACCAACGCACATCTTTATCGGTTCCCATTCGGGGCATGATGCCGATGCGGGCGCCATAGTTGTCATCCCAACCAATTGGCGGAAGTCCTTCTGCCATCTTGTCGAGGTTGAACACCACAGGCAGATCCATGAAAATTGCATGATCGCGAGTGATCATGAAGTCATGCATCATCGTGCCGGCCGGAACAGTGATATCTGCCGTATGCACTAACTGTCCACTGCCATCAAGTACGTGATAGGTCAAGAACGGAGCGACTGCCGAATAACCAAAGAAATGCAATTCATTAGTTTCGGGGCACAACTTCGGGTGCGCTGTAAATGCTGTCTTTAGTTTTCCACCGAAATCTTCACTGCCGATTGTTTCGAGTTCACGCGAAAGTTCCCAAGGCAAGTGACCTTCTTCTAAAGCCCAAATACGACCAGCGTGTCCGAGCACATGGGTATTGGCTGCACTTGCCGTTGGATCGAACATGGTCTCGGGGTCCATTGCATCAAGACCCTTTTCCCACTTTGGGGTGCGCACGTAGCGGTTGCGGTACCACTTCGCTTGACCGCCCTCAAGGCGAATTCCGTGAACCATGCCGTCACCAAAGAACCAGTGACCAGCCTGACCATCTTTCGGGTTCGAACCATTGCGCACGTACAGGCCCGACAAACTCTTCGGAATTGATCCGGTTACTCGCAAATTGGTGTCAGTGATTTCATTAAAAACCGGTGCGTAATTGCCTCGCAGAAACCACGGTGTCTTTTCCGAATCTCGGTCGATCATGTCAGTCATGTTGTTCCCCCGAACAGTTGATTATTCAATTATCTTATTACTAGCGGACTTCGTTCCACCATGGTGCCACTTGCGCCGCGAATCTTTTGGCATACGACCGTGTTAATTCATCAAGCGAATCACTCAGATCCTGATTTTCCGTGGGTGGCAATTCGGATCCGCCCTGAATAGGGTCAACCCATTCCAGACGAAGACCGGCCAAAACTGAGCCAAGCAACGGCGAAGCAACTTCGTGATGTTCGCTGGTCTGATGGCTGATAAACGCTCGAAAATCGGTAAAGGCCAAGAGTGTGTAATACGTCTGCGGCTCTGAACCCCGCCAATACTCATAACGCAACAAACCAGGTTCGCTACCGTGACTTGCTCCATATAGATCTTTGGAGATCTGTTCGAACTGAGCCTCGCAACCGGGTTTCACTTTGATGTGAGCAAGAATTGTGGCCATAGCGACACCGTAACAAATCTGCTGATTCTAAAAATCAGCCGACGAGCTTGTCGCTTAAGGCCCACAGGGCTGCGGCCCTTGCTGGGTCGACTGCTCGAGCCGCAACACCCCCATCGTCCAGTTCGTCATCGGAAACAACAGCGCTTACGTTGCAATCTTCGCAATATTCGCCGCCACGACCTTCAAGCAACGGCGATGTCGCCGCCCACACCGAAGTTGCAGCACCTTGTTCGGAAGACTTCCAAGCCATTGCAGCAGGGCTTTCGGATAAACGAGAGATCAGTGACGCCATGGTTTCTTCAGTCATGTAGCGACCAAGTTCGGTGTGAATGACTCCTGGGTGAACCGCGAAAGCACGAACACCCTTGTCTCGGTAACGCTTGTCAATTTCTACTGCATGTAAAACGTTGCAGGTCTTGGCAGCCCCATAGGCCAAAAAGGGTTCGTAATCACGACGTTCAAAGTTCACATCGTCAAAATCAACATCGCCCATCCGGTGACCGGCCGAACTTAAAACAATAACTCGTGCCGGCGCCGACTCAACAAGACGCGGTAACAGATCTCGAGCCAACAAGAAATGTCCAAGATGGTCGACTCCGAACTGTTGCTCAAATCCATCAACGGTGTGGCCAAGCGGCGTGGCCATGATTCCGGCATTCAGAATGAGACCATGAAGCGCAACGTTGCGCGACATGAACTCGGCTGCTGCGGAACGCACCGACTTCAATGATCCCAAGTCAACAATCAGACTTTCCAACTGTGCATCGGGATGGGCCGCGTGAATACCGGCAGCAGCGGTTTCATTTTTGGCTTGATCACGAGCAGCCATGACCACGATTGCGCCTTTTGCTGCTAACGAGCGAGAAGTTTCGAGACCAAGACCTCCAGATGCACCCGTGACTAAAAAGCGGCGACCCTGCAGCTCAATGCCAGCCAAAACCTCGTCAGTTGTTGATGTTGCAGAAAAACCACTATTTGTTGTCATGACCGAAGCGTACGTTCACTGCAATCATGCCAACGAGACGAGAACACACTCAATCATTAACCGAGCGGTCCGCCGGCAAACCAACGATCAAACATTGGTTTAATTGCGCTCCACACCAATTCAACGATTAAGCCACTTGGGGGCTGCACATACGTAAATGCCCCATATCCCTTATCGGGCGAAGCTTGGGCCATCGCCAACGTCCAGCCTTTGGCAACGAGAGCCTCGGTTTCACCCTTGACATCATCGCTCCACACACCAACATGATGGATACCTGGATTCGTTCGCCCATCCCAAATAGACCCAGGTGCACCTTCAAGAAGTTCGATGTGTTGAGGACCTTCAGCAGAGTACGTGAACTTCAACGGAATGGTTTGCTCGCCACCTGCCGGCGTCCACACATGTTGTTCACGCTCTTGGGGTTCACACCAAGTGACGTTCAATGAATCGCCGAGTTCTTTCATCGCGAGCTCAAGATTCGGCACACGAATTCCTTGGTGGTAACAACGGGTGTAATCAACTGTTCCCATGACGACTTCTTTCGCTTTGTAACTCAGTTAATGCCGCTTAGATGCGACGTTGATGACCTTCCCAATACGGTGCCCGTAATGGTTGCTTTTGAATCTTGCCCGTTCCAGTACGCGGAATATGTTGCACAAAGTCGACTGTACGTGGGGCTTTATACCCGGCAAGCAATTCACGACAGTGCGCAATAATCGCTTGCGCAGTTTCAGGACTCGCAGTCACTCCTTCAGCAAGTTGAACGAGAGCCTTCACGCTTTCGCCAAAATCTTCATCGGGTACTCCGATAACTGCCACATCTTCAACTGCGGGGTGCGCCGAGATCACGCCTTCAATCTCGGCCGGATAAATATTCACTCCACCAGAGATAATCATGTCAATCTTGCGGTCTGATAACCACAGATAGCCATCGGAATCGATGTATCCAACATCGCCAGTCGTAAAGACACCAGGCTCAAGATGAGAGTCACGCGTCTTGGCTTCGTCATTGTGGTACGAGAAGTCGTTGCCCATTTTATTTTTGAAATACAACGTGCCTTCTTGACCTTGAGCAACGCGTTCGCTCTCATCGTTCACCACGATGACTTCAACAGAGTCGAGTGGTTTACCGACGCTGCCGCCTTTGGCTAACCACTCAGTCGAAGAAACTGTCGAGATGATTGAACCTTCGGTGCTTCCGTAGTATTCGGTGATCTTCGGACCCCACCACTCAATGAGTCCCCGCTTCACTGCCGGTGGGCATGGTGCCGCCCCATGCCACACAGTTGTCAATGATGCTCCCGAAAATTCGTTCTTCACTTCAGCAGGCAAATCCAGTAATCGCTTCATTTGCGTTGGCACAAGATGCACATTTGTACATGAGTATTGATCGATCATCTGCAACATTGCGGCCGAGTCATATTTGTGTTGCATGACGGTTGTTGACCCACCGATCATCGGGAAGAACGAGAAAGCCCATTGAGCCGAGTGATAAAACGGACCGCACAGCATGGTTCGACCAGGGATCGGCAAGAAGTTCGAAAAACCGGCGGCGATGAACTTCATGATGTCGGGGGTCATGGCCATACCTCCCGACAACGCACCACGAACGCCCTTGGGACGACCGGTGGTACCTGATGTGTAGAACATCGGGCCGCCGAGCATTTGATCGGCAGGTTCGTCAGCGCTTGCTTGCGACAGCACCGTTTCAAAATCAATAAAACGTGAATCACTGCGAACTGCAGCGTCACTAGTAGTGCCGATGCCAACAACGAGAGAAAGACCCTTTGCTCGATCGTCTGTGAGCGAAGCCGAAACAGTCGTATCAAATCGCTGATCAACAATGATGACCTTTGCTTCGGCATCGGCATAGACGTACGCGAGTTCATCGGCAACCCAATGCCAGTTAACCGGTACGTACGTCCATCCGCCATGAGCACACGCCATGGCTATTTCAAACCATTCGCATTGATTGCCAGCAATGACCGCAATCGTGTCGCCAGTTGTGAGACCGTGCGAGCGCAGACCATTCACTAATCGATTCACTCGCTCATCGAGTTCGGCCCAGGTGACGCTGTGCGTTTCATCGACAAGAGCAATTTCGCTCCCACGATCAGCAAGATGTGCTTGTGTCAGTACAGCCATATCTGTTTCTCCTGTCGCGACGTCAGATTTTGTGTTGCCTCAACGCGACAAGATGGTGACGCCCGAAATTCCGGGAGCGCCATACACATGCGTGTACGCAACCTTTGGATCATTGGGCACCTGACGAGCACCGGCCTGACCACGAAGCTGCAGAACGTTTTCGTACACCTGACGCAAACCAGAGGCACCAATCGGCTCGCCGTTTGCCAGGCAACCACCATCGGTGTTCACAGGAAACTTGCCACCGATTTCGGTATCGCCGGCCTGAATCATGAACTCTTGTTCACCGTGTTCACAGAATCCGTTTTCGGCCATGTGCATCACTTCGGCACCAGCCTCGGTGTCTTGCAACTGTGCAATGTCGATGTCTTCTGGTCCGATACCAGCCATTTCGAAAGCGGCCTTTGACGAGTCAACGGTCGGACCAGCATTGTGCTCGAGAGCAATTGATGGTGCCAGCACTTCAAAACTTCCGAAGCGACGGCTACGAACAACTGCGGCATCCAAGAAGATCGGCTTGTCGGTGTACAGGTGAGCCTTATCAGCGCGAGCCAAGATCAGGGCAACGCCACCTTCACCAGGCGAACAGAACATGTATTGCGTCAATGGGTACGACAACATCAACGAATCAAGAGCTTCTTGTTCGGAGATGGGCTTACGACGCCAGGCCATGGGGTTCATTGAGCCATTACGGAAAGCCTTTTCGGAAACCTTGCCCAAAGTGCTGTGCGAGATGCCGTATTCGTGCATGTAACGGTTGATCTTCATTCCGAA
>CAMDER010000110.1 GCA_945896935.1 Bifidobacterium breve
TCGAGCGTTTGGGTTTCTGTTGTTGAAGACCCAGGGATACCTAGCCAGGTGATTCCAGCGAGTCGAAGCAATTCAATTTGCTCGCGGTGATACTCATTATTGTCGGTCTTTGATCCAATCGTGTGATCTGGATACGTTGTCAAAAATTCAAGGGACGAAGCGCGAACACCAGCCATTTCCTTCACTTCAGAAATTTGTTCACCAAGCTTCTTGATATCGCCGATGTTCGGAGTGCGAGTGGTATTTGATACAACTTCGGCACTCAACATCGGCATCCAACCCTGAGCCGATTCAGCGACTCGGCGTTTGGTCAGTTGCGAATTTCCACCGATCCATATCGGAATTGGTTGCTGAAGGGGCGCTGGCCGACAAATGATCTCACGCGCCTCATACCCATCTCCGATAAACGACACCGGCTCGCCAGACCAATACTTTGGCAACACCTCGAGAGACTCGTCAAAGATGTCATTGCGGCGTTCGAAATCAACACCAAGAGCTTTGAACTCACCCTTTTGATAACCAGCGCCGATTCCGAGCGTGAAACGACCGTTCGACAGCAAATCGACAGTCGCTGCGGACTTTCCCAGCAAAAACGGATTGCGGTAGGCAATCACCGTCAAGTAGGTCACCAGTCGAATGCGCTCAGTCACTGCTGCAGCGTGTCCAAGGGCCACAAAAGGATCAAGAGTCTGGTGTCCACCGGCGTCGAGCCAGCGGGATCCAGGCGCAGGATGCTCGGTGAAGGCCAATCCGTGCAAACCATGAGCCTCGACCGCTTTGGCCACCTCGGTGACTCGCCCAGCCGCCATCATGTCGCCGTCGCGACCAGTGGCATCGGGGTATTGGTAAAGAAAACGCACCTCCTGAGAGTACCGTTTCAGGGATGGTGATGAGGATTCACACAGGAAGTGTTGGGACATGAAACTCGGCTACACGACAATGAATACCCCGGCCGACATCGCCCCTCGCGTTCTTGGACCGCTCCTTGAAGAGAACGGTTTTGAATCCATTTGGATTGGCGAGCACAGCCATATTCCGGTGTCTCGGTCAACGCCCTATCCGACCGGCGGAGACATGCCATGGCAGTACACGACCATGATGGATCCATTTATCAGCCTCACTCAAATTGGTGAGCGCACCACCAACCTTCTCTTAGGCCTTGGCGTTGCTCTTCCACTTGAACACGATGTCTTAGTTCTCGCGAAGACCGCTGCAACTCTCGACGTGCTGAGTAACGGTCGTCTGCAATTCGGTGTTGGCGTGGGCTGGAACCAAGAAGAGTTAGCAAATCACAGTTCAGTCAAATGGTCGATGCGTTATCGCGCACTTGCTGAATGCGTCGGTGCGCTGCGATCACTTTGGGTAGACGATGAGTCCGAATTTCACGGCGAGTACTTCAATTTCGACAAAGTGTGGTCACGTCCAAAACCGCTTCAACGGCCCCACCCGCCTATTTGGTTTGGCGCAGGCGGCAAACTCGGTTCACATCACACCATCGAATGGGCCGATGGCTGGATGCCACTTGATGTCACATTGGGCGATGTGACGAAACGTGTGAACAAATTCCGTCAACTATCTGCTGATGCGGGACGTGATGACATACCGATTTCGATGGTTGCTTTTGGTGATCCAACTCTTGACACATTGTTGATGTATCGCGATCTTGGCATTGAACGCGTCATCGTCGGTTCTGGTCGCGAGGGATGGGAAGACCCGTCGGGAGTTCGGGCATTTATTGATCGTTACGCCAAAATGCACGATCAGTTGTTCTAGATATTCTTAAATCATTTCCATGCTGCGATGACATCATCGGCCGTAGCAATAGTCGCCAGTAGCGATAGCGAGTTTTCTAAAACTGCTTCGGCGTATTCGCGAGGAACCCCACACACACCATCGCGAACAATAACGACGTTGTAACCGAGATCGACAGCGCTCATCACTGTTCCGAAAATTCCCAAATTCACCGAAACCCCGGTCACCACAAGTGTACGAATCGACATGTTTCGCAAAATCTGATCAAGTGACGTCTGCGTAAATGGAGTGAGTCCATGAATACGTGCCACAACGACGTCACGATCATCAGGGCCTAATTCTGCGACGAGTTTGGCTCCATCTGTACCTTGGTCGATCGGTGTTGAACCGGTCTCGCGACGAAGCCGATTATTCATGGCGAAGACTTTGCAGTTGTCGGTCGCACCACGTCCGTCGGCACGATTTTCGGCCACACAATGAACGACTTGAATTCCGCGGTCTCGAGCAGCCGTACACAGCCGTCCCGCGGTCGGGCGAACGCCAACTCTTTCAACCTCTTCAACCAATGCCGCCATGAGCGCTCCTGTGCCCACGACACCATTTTGAAGTTCCATCGTGAGAACAGCCGTCGTCTTTGGAATCAGTAATCCGGCAAGTCGATTCATTTGCTTCTCATCCATCACCAAGATTGCCACATGGCACCCTCATATCTGCTAACTCTTAGGTATGACGAGTGAGCCCACTGCGAACAAAACAAGCGATATTCGCGGTTCTGCACCCGACAAGTATTGGAAAGCGTTCGAAGAGAAGTGGACCTCGTTGCTGACGTATCGCTACCTCGGCCGTGAGTGGGGTTCGCTCGACAACAATGTCGCTGAGGGTCACTTCATGAAACTACGTCACGACATGCGTAATGCATCCGGTGGACTCATGGCGGCTCCTCTGTGCATCGCCTCGCCAGAATGTGGAGGATTCAACGACAATGTCGTGGTTCCGAATCCGCTGATTGCTTCGATGCAGATTCTTGACCCAGCCCGAGACGTGAAGAAATTGATGATTCTTCCCGACAATGTGCATACGGGGCGACGACTTGGATTTAGTCGCGCCCTCGTCGTTGACGCCGACAACCCCGAACGGGTGATCGCAATTTCGACTGGAGTTGGCCTCTCACTTGGCGATGTTCCAGACGGATATCAAAAGATCGACAATCCCCCAATAGACATCGTTGATTCTCCGGACTTACCACCATTGCACCAAGTATTCGGCGCAGAGCGGATATCGCATGGGGCGTGGCAACTACCGCTGCTCACCGATGAGATGGCGTCTCCTGATGCCGCGTTACACATTGGCCCTCAACACATCGTGCTTGAGACTGCATCTACTGAGCTCGCGCAAGCCTTCAGTTCGTCACCGCTGCAGATCAGCGACTGGTATGTGATGTTCGTCAACCGTGGCAAAGTCGGTCCGTTCATCACACAAGGTGAAGCCTTCGTTGGAGCCAACGGAAAAATCGGCACACGAATGAACTTGATCGATATGGGCGACAACCAACGAGTTGTCAGCACCTGCGCCGCAACTTTCAGTCCCATCCATTCGTGATTCTGGTGTGTTTTTATTTGGTATAGCCAACTAAAACGACACCAGAAGCACAGGATTAGATAGGCAAACCTGAGATCTTGCGGAGGTTGTCGCGCAAAGCCAGACGACGTTCGTCGGCGGTGAGTCCAGCAAAGTCGCCAACCCAATCGCGTGGTGCTGCAAGTCCTTCTGGGTGCGGCCAATCGCTTCCTAAAAGAATTCGATCAGCACCAATGAGGTCGCGCAAGATTGTGATGTCGTCTTCGTAAAATGGAGCAACAGAAACATTCGAACAGAAGGTTTCTAATGGATCACGCTTGTACAACTGCGGAGTCTTGCCGTACGAGCGCTTGAGACGCTTCAACAGATCGGGAACCCAGCCAGCTCCTAGTTCAACGGTGGCGATTTGCAACTTAGGAACACGATCAAACAAGCCGTGACAAATCAACGACGCGACCAAGTCGAATACTGGACGCTCAATATGCACGCCCATTACTTCAGTCAACGTTGACATTTTCATTCCGGTGTACTTCAGGCTTTCGCCCCAGCGTTCGAGGTAAATGCCATAGCCAGAGTCAGCACCGTGGAACGCAATTGCTACTCCGGCATCGGCAGCAATATTCCAGAAGCGGTCGTACATAGGATCGGCCAACGAACGGAAACGATCAGGGGCCTGCACTGGAGCCGGTCGGAAGGTCACAAAACGAGCACCCTTCGAGATCGCCGACTGCAATTCTGCTTCGGCTCGAACCGGGTCAATCAACGACATCAACGGACCAGTCAAAATGCGACTGTCGCGGTTGTAACCCCAATCGTCGTCGAGCCACTGGTTGTAACTATGGAAAACGGCATACAACGCTTCGACATCCTTAGCGAGCATTTCTTCAAGGCCAAGTCCGAGGCTTGGCAACACCCAAGCAAGATCGACGCCCTGTTCGATCAACTTGGCAACACGCGCCTCACGCGAACGAGCAGCCGGCGGAATCGGGCCCATCTCAATAATGTCGCGGATTTCTTTGCCGTCATGGTTCTGGGCACGGAAATACACTTCGAGCGATCCTGGAACGCCCACAGGGTCGTAGGTGGGGTTCGGAATGAGGGTCAACAAACGGTCGTTAACCAGCAATGTTCTACGACCATCAACTTCGACCCAACGAACTGCGGTCTTATGCGCTTTGGGCAAATGACGGGTAACGGCGTCTTCGGCTTCGTAGTAATGCTGATCGGCGTCAGATAACCCGTATGTCACGTCATCAAGTACTGGCCGAGATTCAAGAAGCGTCATCGTGTCCCCTTAGGTCAGGCGTCAACAGCAAATCTGACGCTCCGTCAGATTGTACGGCATGAATGCGACTAAAGATAGATCTAGCCCGTGTACGGTGACCAAGGTCCCAGATGTTGAGTCTTAGGTTCAGGGTCGGTCACCGACGTTCAAGGGAGTCTTATGGAGATGTGGCAGGTCATTGCCCGAGAATCAATTCGCGACCTTGTCGCCCGTTATAACGCCAATGGTGACACTGGTCGGTTTGCTCAGGTCCGCGAACTCTTCAGCCTCGAAGCCACCATGGATATCGGCGACGGGCGGGTCTACCGAGGTCTCGAGGAAGTCATGACGATCTTTACCGGCACCAAAGAGGCAACGGGGGCCGCCAGCGCGCTCACCCATGTTCGGCACTCGACAACCACTCATCAAATTGACCTAGTTGACGAGACTCACGCATCAGGACGCTTGTACTTCTTTGTAGTCACCGATATCGGCCTTGACCATTGGGGGCGCTACGTCGACTCGTATGTCGCCACTGATGGCACGTGGAAATTTGCTTCACGCAAAGTCACCGTTGACGGTTGGGCGACAAACTCCCTATTCCCCCACTAATTATCTGGCACTAGACACGTTCTGGACGGAATGCCGAACGAGGTCGCTGTACAAACTCGAACGGCACTCCATCGGGATCGTTTAAGAAACAGATCCACATATCGGGCACTGCAGTTCCTTCAAGTTCAACTTGTCGCGGCTCGCGTTCAAATCTCCAACCCTCAGCCAAAAATCGTTCATACGACGCGACCGTGTCGTCAACGCCGACAGCAGTCCTAAACAAACCGGCATGGTTCGCATCGGCTGGATGGAGTCCATGGGACTTCGGATTTGACCATTCAGTGAGCACAATTTCAGCAGCTTCGTCAGGCAACTTCATTCGCAAAACTCGCCCGACAGCGGCCGAACCATCTGCTACGCGCAGCCCAACAAAATCTCCATCATCAAGAACGTGCTCAGCAACATCGATGAATCCCATGCCGTGATACCACGACAACGACGCATCAATGTCGGTCACCGTGATACGAAGATGACGTAATCGAGATTCGCCAACTGGAATACCCTCTTCTTGCATCAGGTCCACCTGAGTTCCAAATGGATCAGTGAGGGTCGCCCAATTCTTGACCCATGGCGAAGACGAACGCGACACCAAGTGTGAACCAGCCTCAATCATTCGTTCAATCATGGCTGCAACATCGGGAACTCCAAAACCGATTGCTTGCATCCCCACACGCGAAGCATCTGAAATAGGAGTCCCGATCATTTTTGGACTGACCCACTCTTGAACTTCAAGCGACGCACTCGTTCGGGGACCCCGTTTGTC
>CAMDER010000111.1 GCA_945896935.1 Bifidobacterium breve
AATCGTCCCGCCGAAGTTCCACTCGGCCCCAAGCGACGTCGCGAGTTTTTAGAACTTCTTAATTCTGCAGCCTGACGTGAACCAATCAACGTCGCGCCCGCGTATTTGCTTGGCGATAAGAGTTCAATCAGAACAATAGACCCATCGACCGCAGCGGCACCACAAAGACCGCCGCGCATACGACCACACACGCCAACCAGAACCAAATTGATCGAGTACTTGACATTTTAGAGTTACACCGACTCACAAACATCAAAACGATAACCAACACTGATAAGAGAACGATCGAAAACCCGAGAAACCACTTTGGAGCATCACAGAGACTGACGTTTGGATCACTACCCACACCACGGGAAACCCGACACCGTTCATCAACGCCAAGCGATACGGCCCATTGAAGCATCGCTACCGCGGATGCTACGGGCACAACAACGCGGAGTGGTGTCAGCACAGGAAATGCCCTCTGGCGTTGGCCAGCTTCGTTAGCGATGGCGTCATTTAGGCGACCTTCGCAGCAATGTTCACCACGGTGTAGTACAGGTCACGAGTCAGCCGACAATATCCTCTGAGCGTCCAAGCTCGGGAGGCGCAATGCTCCTCCATATCACTGTAGAAGATGTTGTTACCATTGAGGCGATTACCTAGGGTCCAGTACAATCCGAGTGGAGCGCTGATGCAGGGGCCGTTCGAACAGTTCCAGTGCCGATCGAGCCGCTGAAGATTGCGCCAACCGAAGTCGTGCCGAGCACATGGTGCCTTGAAATCAAAGGACAATCCGGTATCTGGGCTATTCGAGCAAAAATCGGTAGTCACATCGAACCAGTAGTTTTTCAATGGTCCCGACGATTGGTCAATGATGGACGTAATCCCTAAATCCCAAAGCACCTGCCCAGTACCCGGGGCCACCTGCAGCAATTCATCCCACTTAGAAAGCATCTGGCTCTTGAAGTTCGACATACTTGTGTAAACCATCTTCTGGTTGTAGGTCGCTAGATCTTCAGACTCTGAACACGACGACAGCAGGAGACTCAAGGGGACGAGAAGCGTAATACCGAAGTTTCGCTTTCGAAGAAATCTCATCCGGTAACCTCCCCGATTGGGGGAGAAGTATCGATCCGTGAAGGATCTACCTCGACACCGGCCTTTTTCATGAACTCCACCAAACTGCGTTCGGAAAGCCGAATTTCTTCAAGAACTGGTGGCAGGACGTTCGCGTACTTGAGTACGAACTCTTCCATGATGGCCGTTCGTTCTCCCCCATCTGCGGCCATATACTTCGCGTCGTATGGCTCCCAGAGTCGGACCAGAGGCTCGTTGGCCACCATCATCGCATCCTGAAGATTCGAGAACTCTGCTACGAATTTTGCTGAATCATCGGCTGACATCTTCGACATGACCAGTTGGAGTGATTGTGCGTCGTACCAGGCCACAGGTTCAGAGGATATGAACGCCAAGATCGCCGGATCCACACGACCGGCGTCGACGTCATCCTCTAGTGCATCAATCAGGGCAATATCGTCGGGCGACCCTGCATTCTCTCTCAAGGCAGCAGTGGCGGCCACCGAACCTGCTGCTAAAAACATCAGCGCAAGCGCAGCGACACCTACGGAACTTCTTCGCATTTCAGTCCACCCTTCGCCAACCTATTTTCCCAACGTATCACCGCTCAAGTCGGCGTTTAGGGCGGACGACGGACTTACCGAATACCTGAGATACTGGCGTTGTCAATGCGCAGTGCGGTGATGGGATCGCGTCATAGGCCAAGTGATGGCTTTCCTGGTTGATCAGCTGCCGCATCCATAACTACAGTCAAGCACTCCATTCAACCGGAATTTGAAACTCAACAATTTCAGCACTTCGATCGCCGACCCCGTACGACATCACTAAGTGATTCGGGCGTCTGCTCAGCGCTAGCCCCGCGCAAAACTCCAGACCAGTTTCATCGGAAGCCAGATGAAAAGCTTCCGAGATTTTGCAGTCAGTGAAATCATCATTCCAGCGCACGAACCGATGCTGATAAGACCGTTGAAATCTATTTGTGGTCGATGGAACAACTTCATGAACAACTGCGATCCAGCCACCAGAAAATCGAATGACCTGGGAACTACCGCGGAGCTGTAAATTCCCTTTGGCAGAGCGTGATGGCACCAAAGACTTCGTCGCCATATCAAGCCGCAGAACAACTGTTGGATCAACACCCCACACCCATGCGTGCTCTTCGCCTTCAATGGGCATCCAATTCTTTTCATGCCGATTCGAAGACATTGTTGGCAAAAGAATTCCACCTACCAATTTGGGATGATCTGAATCAATATCAATAATCTCTGTCAGCATCATTTGGCAGAGACCATCGGCACGATGTTCACGTACGGTTCCACTAGCAAACCATCGTTCACCCCGTTGAAATACGCGCAAATCCTCAATCCCATGAACTGGAAACTTCGGTTCACTCAAGCGAATTACTGAGTCATCAAGCGGTGTGCTGCCGACGATTTCCAAATCTTCATTGAGTCGTACCAAGTTGTACGACGTACGAATCACGTCACTGCCGTCTCGCCTGACATAAAAGCCGTTTTCGTAGCAATAGTTCACTTGGCGAACAAGGCTGACAAAACCAGAATCATTTCGCCGAGCAATTGTCGGATTCATTGACTTCAATAAGTCATTATCTGGATCAAGTAAATGAAGGCGCCGTACGACTTGATAAAGATCTGGAAACAAGGCGCTGACAAACAACGCCATTCGAAATCAGCCGCCGGCAACAGCAGGAATGATGCTCACGGTTTCGCCCGCGGGCACCGGAGTCTCCAGACCCTGCAAGTAACGCACATCGTCGTCAGCCACAAACAAATTCACGAAGCGACGCAAGCCACCATTGTCGTCGAACAAACGATCTTTGAATCCGGGGTGTACGGCCTCAAGATTGGCCAACACTTCGCCAAGGGTTGCGCCCTCAACAGCCACGGTGGAATTGCCACCTGACAAGGGACGAAGGGTTGTCGGAATACGCACGGTCACGGACATGCCAAAACCCTACCTACACGGTCAGGAATATCCCAACTAAAACTCTCTCAACTTGTTGACCAACAGCAAGACTGACACCGTGCGAGTTTTGGCTGCGGTTGACAAATTCAAAGGAACGGCCAGCGCTGCCGATGTCGCCAAAGCGATCGGCCACGCCTGTTGGGTACTCGGTCACGACTGTGACGAACTGGCTTTGGCCGACGGCGGCGAGGGAACACTCGACATTTTGGGTGGAGCAAACCGCGAATCAATTGTGACCGGCCCCCTTGGTGATCCGGTCAAAACTCAGTGGCGTTTTCATAATGGCACGGCCGTCATTGAAATGGCTCGGGCCTCTGGACTCTCTCTAGTCGGTGGACCAACAAAAAATGATGCAGTGTCGGCATCGACAACCGGAACTGGCGAACTCATCGACAAAGCCCTAGATCTCGGCGCCGAACGAATCATTGTTTGTTTAGGTGGTTCCGCAACCACCGATGGCGGGCTTGGTGCAGTGCGCGCGATTCATGCACCAGCTCGACTGAAGGCAGTCGAGTTTTTAGTGGCCTGCGATGTCACCACACGTTTTGTTGATGCAGCAAAAGTTTTCGGCCCACAAAAAGGCGCGACACCCAGTCAAGTGCGATTGCTCACCGGTCGCCTCGAACGTTTAGTGCAGATGTATCGCGAGAATTGTGGTGTTGATGTTTCACAGATTGAAGGCGGCGGTGCCGCCGGTGGTTTGGCAGGTGGGCTTGTTGCCTTAGGAGGCAAGTTGATTCCAGGCTTTGACATGGTTGCCGATGAATTGAATCTCACCGATCGCTTAAAGAACGCCGACCTTGTGATTACTGGTGAAGGCCAACTTGATCACACGAGTTACGAAGGAAAAGTTGTGGGAGGCGTCATTGACAACTGCCAGCATTTCAAAACGCCAGTAGCTGCAATCGTGGGTTCATACGAGTTTGATCATGAACTTGATAAAGAATTTACGCGACCAAACCCATTGATTTCATTAACAGAAATATACGGTCACGAAAAAGCAATGGCCGAACCGCTGTGGTGCATTGAGCACGCTGCACTTGAATTATTGCGGCATTATTCTCCGCAATAATTCAGGCAGGTGCGACGGTAGTTGTCGTGGTGTCGACTGGTGCTGCGGGCAACGCGCCGGGCAACAATTTGCCGGCAAGGTCGGTACCCAACATGATCAACACTTGTGCTTCGCCAAGTGAGCCACCTTCAACTGGTGCCGGTGTCGCCACTGGTTGAATTTGTACGCCACCCAAAATTTCGGCAACTGCTGTTGCACCAGTTTCGTAACCAGGCACGTAGAAGACGACTGTGACACTTTGCTTGCCGTAAGTGACATCAGCGTTGATGGGCTGCGTCACGATGAACTGCTCTGACTGCATAGCCGTTGACATCTGTCCAGCCGAACCAGTAATTCCTGACGCGTTGGCAACCATCACTTTAAAACCACTGCGAGGAAGAGTCGTTGTGTCGGTAGGGGCAACAGTCGACTCAGCAGTTGGGTCGACAACTGTCGTTTCGGTAGCAACCGGCGCAGCGTTGTTATCGCGATCGCGATTGACATCACGCAAAATTAAAAATCCGAGCAAAACAGCAATCGCGGCAACAATGATGCTGAGTGTCGTTGAAACGCTGACCCCGTTCGCACCGCCACGACCTGTTGATTCGTTGGCATCTTCTGTGTTCATGCTTGTAACCCTCCGGACTCAGAAGCGCCATCTAGACGCATACGACGACGTCGCTCGCGAGCTCTTTGTAAGCGGCGGACAACAAGAGGATCGTACGCCAATGCTTCGTCGGTATCCAGCAGTCTGTTCAATTCGTTGTAGTAATCGTCGGCAGAACAACTGAAGCGCTCACGCAACATCGAGTCCTTGACGCCATCTTCGGTCCACCAGCCCCGTTCAAAATCAAGGATTGCTTGTTCACGTTCGCTTAAGGACATGCCCTAAGCCTGCCCGTTGGAGGTGCCCCAATACAAGCACCGACGAAAACCATTTCCCACCGACAAGGGTGCTATGAGAGCCGCCAGCGACTACTCTCCACTGTGCATGAGCAGGGAAAATGCCACCAAACCATTCGTCATCGGCGTTGCTGGCGGCACGTGTTCGGGCAAGACCACCGTCGCCGAACGCTTAGTGGACGTTATTGGTTCAGGCAATTTGGCTCTGATTCGCCAGGATGCCTATTACATCGATCGCACCCACGAGGCTTTTGAAGTCCGTGCGGCCGCCAATTACGACCATCCCGACGCCTTTGAGTGGCCCCTGATGATCGAGCAACTCACCGATCTCATTGCTGGTCAGACCATTGAAGTCCCGGTGTACGACTATGCCGATCACAATCGATCAGCCGAAGTTGAGGCCATCCATCCCACAAAGATTGTGGTTTTCGAAGGCATTTTGACTTTGATCGATCCTGCGCTCCGTGCTTTATTCGATCTAAAAATTTTTGTTGACACGCCTGCCGATATCCGCCTCACCCGACGACTGCAACGAGATATCACCGATCGCGGGCGCACGCATGACAGTGTGATTGCTCAGTATTTAGCGACAGTTCGACCCAGCCACGAATTTTTTGTTGAACCGAGTAAGCGTTTCGCTGACGTGATTTTTCCTGAGGGCGGCCAAAACGACGCGGCATTCGATGTGCTCGTTGCCCGTATTCGCGAAGTTTTACGCTGACCGAAACAAGTAATCAGAGAGCCGGGTGTGGGGATTGAACCCACGACCTACCACTTACAAGGCGGTTGCTCTACCACTGAGCTAACCCGGCGTGTCGCTGACGCAACGCCTGCAGGCTAGCGACGATGACGGGCGACTTCATATGTGGCAAGCGAAGCTGCCACAGAAACATTCAATGAACTCAGGCGACCCTTCATCGGAATGCTCACAATCAGGTCGCAACGCTCACGAACCAGACG
>CAMDER010000112.1 GCA_945896935.1 Bifidobacterium breve
GGAGCGAAACTTGCTGATGGCCCCGAGTATCAGCGTTTACGCAACGTCGTCGAAGAAATGGCAACTGCGGCCGGTGTTCCGGTTCCGAAGACATATGTCGTTGATGATCCGTCACCGAACGCTTTTGCGACGGGGCGAAATCCTGAACATGCAGCGGTCACGGTGACTCGCGGGTTGCTGGAGACAATGAATCGCGCCGAACTCACTGGGGTAGTGGCTCATGAAATCGGCCACATAAAAAATCGTGATATTTCGGTAACGACCTTGGCGGTTTTGACGGTTGGTGCAATTGCGGTCCTTGCAGATATCGCAATGCGTATTGCCTTAGTAGTCATGGCAACTGGACGTCGCGGAAATTCAAAAGAGGCTGGAGCGCGAGCCGGCTTTGCGCTTATTGCTTTATTGGTGAGTTTCGTGCTGTACATCTTTGCATTGCCAGCTGCGTTAATTCTTCGTGCAGCACTTTCACGTCAACGTGAGACGCTTGCTGATGCTTCGGCAGTTCAATACACGCGCGATCCATCAGGCTTGCGGTCGGCGCTCGAGAAGCTAGAGGCCGATACGACATCGCCTGCTCTCGTTTCAACCGCTACTGCGCATTTGTGGATCGATCATCCCAAACCAGCACGCGCTGTTCAACGAGGAATGCTGTCTGGTTTGTTAGATACGCATCCGCCAATTGCTCAGCGAATTGCGATACTTCGCCAGATGGAAGGCCTCGGCCCAACTACTCCAGTCTGAAGTTTTATGGAGCAACAGCAACGTACGAGTAGCTGTTGCGCAAATCGTCGCCTAATACTTGAGCATCTTCGGCCCGAGTCTCAAGAACAAACTCTTGTGTCAAAGTTTTGTAGTCGTACGTCCAGCCGTCGGGCAACTGCAGACGATCTGCAAGAGTCAACAAGTCGGCTTCGGTGAGTGCTGGATCAACCTGTTGGCTCCAACTCTGCATCACATAGGTCTTTCCTTCGGCGTCATGCAACATGTAGACGGTGGTGCCGGCATTGAATGTAAATGCGGCTTTGCGATTCACGGCATGCGGACTGTAGGGAATCATTAAGTCGGCGGGATTGGTGCCCACATAAACACTGGCGTAACGATTCATCTCAACCTCGCCAAAAGTTTTTGAGAAGACGTCGGCCATATCTGCCTTCACGACCGAGTCCATGGCCCAATAGCGCGGTCCGTTTGCTGATGCAAAGACAACGCCTTCGGTGGTGGCGACAGCAGCGGTGTCGATTGCTTTCCATTGATCGTCGGGGCAATCGTTCAGGGGATAGGTGTTGAACACCTCGGCGTAGATGCCGTCGTCTTTGAGATTGAGCAGAAGTATTTCGCAGTAACGCTTGCCGTGCATGTTGGCGGCCGCTGGGTTAGTGGTGCTCGTTGCCGGAGCATCGGTCGCTGGCACGGCAGCAACATCAGTTGCTACTGGGGCCGAGACATTTGGGGTGGTGGTCGCCGAACCTTCATTCGAACTTGATCCGCAGGCAGAGAGTGCAAGCAACGCAGCGGGGATCAGAAGCGACTTCTTCGAGATAAATTTATTTGACATAATGAATGACACTAGTTGATAGCGATCTGGTCTGGCGCAGTTGCAGGTTTCCTCAGCTTTTCCCGACCAGATCGCAGGGCAAAAAAAAAGAGGGGGTGAGGACTTGCGTCCTCACCCCCTCTTTACTTAGTACTTGCCTAGATCAGGCGATTCCCCACAACGCGAGGAACTGTTCGGCGAAGCCTTCTGGTCCCTTCCAGTTGCTCAGCGGGCTGCTGTCAATGATCTCTTGTGCGACTGTTGCATCGTCCAAGATGAAGTTTGGCAATTCTTCGGCAGTGGCACGCTCGGCGAACTCGTCGCCAACGGCATCAAGAACCATGGCGTGTGCCATGACCCATGAGGCGTAGGCCTTCGGGTTCGAAGTCCAAGCCGTGTGAGTTCCAGCCACAATCTCGCTCAAACCGGTCAAGTCAAAGTCGACTCCAACCTGTTTTGGCAAGGCCACGCCAGCAGCCTCTAGGCCTGCTGTTACACCGATCGGCAAAGCCGAGAAAGCATAGGAAACGTAGTTTGTCTCGGGGTTCTCTTGGAGGTACGAAGCCACCAAGCCTGGAATGTTGACGCCAATATCAGCGATCTGAACCGGCAGTACGTCAAACGTACAAGCGGCGCATCCAGCAGCGAAAGTGTCCCTCATTCCCTCTTCTTCTGCGACGAGCACAGGGAAGAGTTGAATGTTCACCATCAACACATTGGCGGCAGCGCCACTGTCAGCGATGATGTAGTTGGCCATTCTTGCTCCGGCAGCGTAAACGGCATCGTTGCCACTGATCGATGTCAAAATGCCGTCCGCTGGTGCTTCACCGTTGTAGGCGAAAGCGAACTTGATACCAGCAGCGACGGCTGCAGCGTACTGCTCGGCGAATGTAGCAACAGGCGAACCGGAGATCGCGATGTAGTTAGCGCCCCAGTCAATGGCCTCTTGCACGCCTGCGCCGGGTGAGGCGCTTTCAACGTTGATCGTCTTCAGTTCCCAGCCGAGGGCATCAGTGATTTTGCCCCAGTCTTCGCCAACTTCGGCGCAGCTTGGAAGTTCGCAAGCGAGCCAAGCAACTTTCTTGTCAGCCGGTACTGCAGCTGATGGTCCAACGGTGACGCCGATTTCTGTCGGTATGGTCATGTAAGTGTCGACGAGCGCCTGTGCGGCAGCGACTTCGTCGCCACCTGCCGGTGCATCGGTCTCGGTCGGTGCAGTGGATTCGTCAGGAGCAGGTGCTTCTGATTCTGTTGGTGCAGCAGTTTCTTCTGAGTTTGAATCGTCGCCACCACAGGCGGCGGCTACAAGACCCAAAGCGAAAATGGCTGCAGTAACCCTACGGGTTCCTTTACGCATTGTTTTCCCCTTAATTGTTGTTTGGGTAATCCCCAGTTGTGTTGACTCTGACAACTATTCACGAAGTTTTGCTGCGCAGAGTGAATTGATCATATAGTTAATTGATTATCATTTGCGAACTAGGGAAAAGTTCGCATGCGTGTTTCAGGGGGAAATTAAAGAACCATGGCAAAAATTCTTCACATTTGGTCGTTATCTAAGTCATTTCCGGGTCAAGTTGCCCTGCAAGATGCCACTTTTGATGTTGAAGAAGGCGAAGTTCATGCCCTGGTGGGTCAAAATGGCTCGGGTAAATCGACCCTGATCAAGGTGCTTGCCGGCTTTCACCAGCCAGATCCCGGTCACAACGTGACCATGAACGATGAAGTTTTCAATATTGGCAGTGTTGAGGCAGCCCATCGTGCCGGTATCCGTTTCGTGCATCAGGATCTGGGACTTGTCGAGGCCGTGAGCGCAGTCGAGAACTTGGCTCTTGGTTTTGGCTATCGAACCGGTTTTGGCCGTCGCATCAACTGGAAGAAAGAAACGTTGAAGACCAAACAAGCTTTGCTCGATCTTGGCTTTGATATTGATGTTCGCGTTCCCGTTGCCGCGCTCGGTGGCGCAGCCCGAACGGGCGTGGCAATTGCTCGAGCTTTACAAGAATCTGAGCAGAACATTTCGATTTTGGTCCTTGATGAACCGACGGCTTCCTTACCTGGCGCTGATGTGGACAGACTTTTTAATGCAATTCGTCGTCTGAAGGCTCGTGGCATCGCAGTCGTCTTTGTGTCGCATCACCTTGAGGAAGTTTTTGAAATCGCCGATCGAGTCACGGTTTTGCGGGACGCCAAGGTGGTCGCCACTGTTGAAGCCAGTGAATTGGATATGTCATCTCTCATTGAACTCATCGTTGGTCGCAAGGTGACTGCGGCAACAGTTAATCGCTCGATTGATCAAAGCCTTGAACCGCGCTTACGGGTGACAGATTTATGGGGTCCAGGGATGAACGATGTCAGTCTCGAGGTTCGCCCGGGAGAAGTTTTAGGCGTGGCGGGCCTGACTGGTTCGGGGCGAGACACATTGATTCCGATGTTGTCGGGAGCGATCGAGCGTCTCGGAGATGTCTCGATTGATGGAGTGACAATTCGTGCGGGTAAGCCGAGTGCGGCTATCGCTGCGGGACTTGCTTTCGTGCCGGCTGATCGCTTGCGCAATGGCATCATCTCGATGATGAGCGTGCGTTCAAATACAACGATCGCCAATGTGGCTCGTAATAAGACGGGGATGCGACTGAACCACAAAAAAGAACGGGCTGAAACTCAGGATTGGATTTCGCAGCTTTCGGTCGTGACGACCAGTAGTGAGGCGCCAATTTCAACCTTGTCGGGCGGCAACCAACAAAAAGTGATGATGGCACGGAGTTTTCGCTTAGATCCAAAAGTGTTGTTGCTGGATGAACCCACGCAAGGCGTCGATATCGGCGCCAAAGAAGAGATTCATTCTTTCGTTGATGCAGCAGCGGCGAACGGTTCGGCTGTGGTGATCGCCTCGACGGACTCTGCTGAGTTAGCCCGTCTCTGTGACCGCGTCATTGTGATGCACCGTGGTCAGATCGTGGACACAATTGTGCGCGGTGGAGGGTCGATGGCTCAAAGCATCGACAAGGTTTTACTGGCAGGCTCGAGCCTGGCAAACAATTAATGATTGAAATTCGTCCTAAACAAAATGTGAAGTGAAAGGAAGACATATGTCGACTATCGAATCAGAGGTGTTAGCCGCACCGAAAAGATCTTTATTAAACCGTCTCGGATTGGATCGCTTTAGCGCTCTCTATCTTTGGGGAGCATTCATGATCATTTTTGGATTATGGAAACCTGACACCTTTTTAAGTATGACGAGCGTCAAGTTGGTCTTGGGCGAAAATGTCAGCACTGGCATTTTGGCCTTAGCCTTTCTGGTGCCGTTCTGTGCTGCAACCTTTGACTTGTCAATCGGTGCAGTGATGTCAATGTCGGTTGTGACGATGTGTTTCTTGTCCGATGAGAAATCACGTTCATTCAATATGCCAGTGGGTGTGGCGGCAGTTATCACCCTGGTGGTGTGTACCTTGATTGGTGTTATTTCTGGGTTTATTGTGGTCAAACTGAAGGTCAACTCTTTTATTGCCACTTTGGGTTTGGGGCAAGTGATCAGTGCAATTGTGTTGAAGATTTCCTTCAATCGCCAGATCACTGATGTGTACTCAGAAACCTTTGAAAAATTTGGTCGCAATCAATATTTCGGAATCCCTGTGGTCTTTTTCTACCTCGCCGTGGCCGGAATCATCATCTGGTATGTACTGGAACACACGCCAGTTGGACGTTTCATTTATGCCACTGGGGGCAACCCAGAGGCAGCGCGTTTGGCTGGTGTCAAGACCGACCGCATGGTCTGGGGTTCGCTGATCGCTTCGTCTTTCTTGGCAGGGGTTGCGGGCATTGTCTTTAGTGCCAAGGTCGGCTTGTTCACCGCAGCGACCGGCCCCAACTATTTGTTCCCAGCAATTGCTGCCGTGTTCTTTGGTGCGTCACAATTGAAGGGTCGGCCTAATGTGGCCGGAACATTCATTGCTTTGTATGCCTTGGCCTTCGGTATCAAGGGTCTGCAATTAGTCGTCGGTACCGACTCATATTGGGTGAACCCGATGTTCCAAGGTACGACGCTGATCATTGCAGTTTCCTTGGCGAGCCAAAAAGGCATTGCGCGCATGAAGAAGCGCAAGGTCACGACTGTTTGATTCAGAAATAAATTCTCTCATCAGTCGTGTGCCATGCTGAAGGTATGGCACACGACTGGTTAGAACTCACTCGACGCAGTTCGTTCGCCTCGCATCGGTTAATCGGTTGGATCTATTGGGATCCTCGAGCGATCGAGTTGTACACACAACTCGGAATACCTAACGGTACTGGCTATTACGTCGCCAGTCGCGCTGCGCCATTGTTGCCAGCAGGCCATCAAGCAGTGGCGGCGGCGTTCTATTCGATTCATCCGAATTTCATCGAATTCGCCGTCACCCTTGCCGAACAG
>CAMDER010000113.1 GCA_945896935.1 Bifidobacterium breve
TTCTCGTGGTGTCGGCAACTGAGAGGTTCATCACACCTTCAGCGTCGCTCATGATGCGTAAGTTCCAAATTTTGTCAGCCAATTTGACCGCCGATTGCTCGGTATCGTTGTGGGTCACCCCGACCAGAACCAATAAGCCCTGACCAATCTCTCCGACTCGAGATGTCACTCCGTCAACTGTTGAGTCCACTGAAGCCTGATCTACTCGTTGAACTATTGCACGCACGTCACGATCGTGTCATAAATGCTGGCTCATGTGCGACACAATGATGGGGTGATCACGTTGCAGTCGCCCAATGGCACCATGACGGCTTTGGTATATCCCGAATTCGGTGGACGAATTGGGTCATTGATCGTCGGGAGCCAGGAGATCTTTATTGCTGACAGCTCAAATGATGATCCGCTGTCGTGGGGCTGCTATCCCATGGTGCCGTACGCCGGACGAGTACGCGATGCAATTCTGAAATTTGCTGGTCAACAGTTTCCGCTGAGAAAAAATTTGCCGCCGCATTCAATTCATGGAACCGTATTCGATCGGCCATGGAATGTCATCGAGAACTCATCTTCGGCGGTAGTACTTGAAATTGATCTCGGCGCCGAGTGGCCCTTTGCTGGGACCGTTCAACATCACATTCACCTCACCGATACCAAACTTGACATGCAACTCACGGTGAACGCACTTGATGCAATGCCCATTCAAGTCGGCTGGCATCCCTGGTTTGTTAAACCCCATGCCACATCGCTCCGCTTTGGCGCAATGCTTCAGCGCGACAGTGCCAAAATCAGTACCGAGCAACAAGTTCCTCAGCCTGCGACCCTCGTTGATGATTGTTTTAAGGATCCTGAGGAATCCTTAACGATCACGATTGGAAGCGTTCATTTAACCCTTTCAAGCGATTGCTCACATTGGGTGATGTACGACATTCCATTGAATGCAACCTGCGTAGAGCCACAATCAGGACCACCGAATGGAGTCAACGACTTGCCGTTAGTGCTTGACCCGAACACTTCGCTCACCAAAAACTTCACCATTGAAGTCCAACAAATCGCCTGACATTGACGAAATCTTCAGGCAGACTTTTGTCAGAGCCCGCACATCCGTGACTCTCCTCTTCCATGAGGCGAACGACAAACTGGCGGGAACGAAAGCATGAACACGCTGACCGCCGACGCCCAACTTGTCACTGCCTACTTATCTGGCGATCGAAACGCGCTCGCGTCTATGTACGACCTCTATGCGCCCGGTCTGTACGACACCGCTGCGGCGATGCTTTCAGACCGCCACGATGCCGCCGACATGGTGCAAGACGTCTTTTGTATTGCGGCCGAACGTCTCAATCAGTTGCGCGATCCCGATCGACTCAAACCCTGGCTCTACGCGGTTCTTCGCAACGAGGTCTATCGGCGCACCAAAAAACGCAAGCGGACGACACCCACCGACTTTCAATCAGAAACAACACCTGACGTGGTTGCCGCATTCGATCCCAACGCCGAAGGTGCCACTGCCTCGTACGACGAACTCGCCGAACTCGTTCGATCAGCCGCATTTGGCCTCGATGAACGTGATCGGCTCGTTCTTGAACTTTCAGTTCGCCAAGGCCTCACCGGCGCCGATCTTGCTGATGCGCTCGGAGTTTCACCCGAACAGAGTTATTCACTTGTCCATCGCATGCGTGATCGAATTGAGAAAAGTCTCGGCGCATTCACTGTGGCCAAGATGGGCAGCCAAGAATGCAAAGAACTCGCTACAATCATTTCGGGTTGGAACGGCGAGTTCAGTGTTCTCATTCGCAAACGAGTCTCCCGTCATATTGATGAGTGTTCCATCTGCGAGAAGACGCGCTCAAAGTACGCCCCCTTGGCTCTCTTTGGCGCCGCACCAGTCATTTTGTTGCCACTTGGCTTGCGCGAGAAGGTTTTGGCCGCGACTCAAACGATTCCAGTTCCGACACAATCGGCCGATGCCCATGCAATCAAGAGTTCACGCGGCTCGCAGCGTTCGCGGCACATCAAACTCAATCGCAACGATGGATTCCCGCGTTTGGTGCGGGCATCACGACACGCGATGGCGATCGTCGCTTCAACGACCGCGGTTCTATTACTTGCTGCAGGCGTCGTGCTTGTTCAACAAAACAACGACTCCACCAATGCAACATCTGCCGATCCAATCGTTGTTGATTCAACGCAACCATCCGTTGACTCAGTTGCCACAATGTCACCGTCAAGCACTATTCAAGATCTGCCGACCTCAACAACGTCAATCGTTGAAAACTCTGAACCAATATCGACCACTGCAGTAATTTCTCCATCACGGAGCAGTACCACGGTTTCACCGACATCAATCGCCGCTCCCCCGACACCTGCGTCGCCCACGACAACTGCAACAGCAGTTATCCCAATGCCAATCCCAACAACAAACCAGCCCACAACGACAACGACAACAGTACGAAGTATCCGCCCGGTATCAATATCAACGACCACTCTTGATTTCGCCCTTGGAGTAACTGCTTCATTGACATTGACCAATAACAATGACGGTCCCGTGAATTGGCTGCTCAAAGAGTCGTCGGGTTACTTCACATTTGTCCCAGCTTCTGGTTCGCTTGCGGCCAGGGCAACTCAGACTGTTTCGGTGACCTTTGCTCGCGCTGCAGCCAGCACCCTTGCCGAAGGAAAGTTCAACTTCCCGGCATTGGCAACGACACGAGGGGCCGCCGACACTGCAGTCACACTTTCTGGCATCGTCGGCCGTCCACCAGTGATTGCAAACTTCACCCCCACCTTCTCCGGAGTCGCGTGTTCTCGCCTCAACATCCAGGTTCCGATCACCGACGAAAGTCCCCTCACGACCGTCCTCGCGAGAATCACGTACACCGACCCGAAAAGTACGAAATCGCCAAGCACGATCACCGCAACTCTGAGCGATTCAGGAAAAGGCGCATGGGTGACGTCGCTGACATCGATACCGCTCACGGCGACTCAAGTGGTCGTCAAAGTCACGGCCAGCGACATATACGGGTTTTCTTCCACTTCTGAATCGAAGATCAGCCGCACAAATAGTTGTTAAAGCGCAGGTCAGAGCGTCACAAGGGGTCTATAAGTGACCCGACGGTAGCATCGGAAAGCATGTCTGAAGCCCGCGACCCCAATGGGCCATTAAAGATCGCTTACCTCACTTACCGCGGCAAACCCCACGTCGGTGGCCAAGGCGTCTATACCCGTCACCTCACCAAAGCCCTTGTCAACCTCGGCCATTCGGTTGAAGTCTTTGGTGGTCAGCCGTACCCCGTCTTAGACGAACGCATCAAACTCACCAAGTTGCCCAGCCTCGACCTCATTAACGATCACTACCCGTTTCGCTTCCCCGCCATTTGGGAACTCAAGACTCGTGAAGACTTCTACGAACTCGGATTATTCCTCATCGGAACCTTTGGCGAACCTGCGGCTTTTAGTTCCCGCGTCAAGCGCCATCTCGCCCAACGCACCGGCGAGTTCGATCTTGTGCACGACAACCAGTGCCTGGGTTACGGCATCTTGTCCCTCGAAAAGCTCATTCCCACAATCGTCACGTTGCACCACCCCATTACGCGTGACCGTGCGCTCGAAATGGAACACGCACCTAATTGGTACAAGAAGTTTGGCGTGTCGCGATTTTATTCATTCGTCGAAATGCAAGGTCGCGTAGCAAGCCGTATGCCGCGCATTGTTGTGGTGAGCGAAAACAGCATCAAAGATATTCACGGAGACATGGGTGTCTCATACGACCGTATGCGCCTCGTGCCTGTTGGCGTTGACCCCGATTTGTTTAAGCCACAGCCCCAGGTCACGCGTATTCCTGGTCGACTGATCACCACTGCATCTGCCGACGTTGCCTTGAAAGGTTTGTCATTTCTTCTTGAGGCTGTTGCAAAATTGCGTACCGAACGCGACGTCACTTTGACGATCATCGGCAAGCCCAAGCCCGGCAAAAGCATGGACCTCATTGACAAATTAGGCCTTGCACCACATATCCAATTTGTTTCTGGCGTCACCGACGAACGCATTGTTGAGTTGTACGCCGAAGCCGAACTCGCCGTGGTGCCGTCGCTGTATGAAGGGTTCAGCCTTCCCGCTATTGAAGCTATGTGCACGGGCATTTGCCTCGTCGCAACCGACGGCGGTGCGTTACCCGAAGTCACTGGCATCGATGGCGACACCGTACTTGGTTGCAAAGCCGGCGACTCCGAAGGTCTTGCTGCCACGATTCGCCGTGGTCTCGACGATCCAGAACTTCGCGCCCGCGTTGGTTTGAACGGTCGCAATCGAGTTGTTGAACGTTGGACTTGGCGCAAATGTGCCGAGCAAACCGTCGAGCAATATCGCGAAGTCTTGGCCATGCCCGCCAATCAAGAAAAACTTCGTCGAAATGGTCGCGTGAAATAACTCATGTTGACCGTTCGTTTCAAACAACTTGGGCTGACACCTGGTGATCTTGTTCTTGATGCTGGTGCAGGCTTTGGTCGCCACGCATTTCAGATTGCTCGACTCGGTGGTCGCATTGTTGCTCTCGACTACGCCGATGAAGAAGTGCGCATGACCCGCGCAACATTTGGAGCGATGATCGAAGTCGAAGATATTGAAGCCGATCGCTATGTTGGAGCATTACGCGGCGATGCCACCAAGCTTCCATTTGCCGACAACACCTTTGATCGTGTCATCACTTCTGAAGTTCTCGAACACATCCAAGACGACGTCGCCGCGATTGCCGAACTTGCTCGTGTCGTACGACCAGGCGGGACTCTTGCCTGCACCGTTCCTTCATGGTGGCCAGAAAAAATCAATTGGATGTTGAGCGATGAGTACCACGCTCCAAAATCTGTTGGTGGTCACGTGCGTATTTATTCGCAGACTGAACTTGAAGCCAAATTGCGTTCTGCAGGATTGATTGTGACTGGATCGCATCATGCCCACGGTCTTCATTCACCATATTGGTGGCTGAAGTGTGCAGTTGGACCACGTCGCGAAGACAACAAACTTGTCAATCGCTACAAGCAATTTCTTGAATGGGACATCATTAAACAACCCCGCTCGATGAAGATTCTCGAGCGGGCCTTGTCGCCGGTCATGGGCAAAAGCCTGATCATTTACGCCCAGAAAATGCCGGTGCACTCATGAGTCGTATCCCTCACATTGAAGGCGTTCTTAGCGCCGACGAAGTTGTACAAACTGCCGAATCAATCGCTGCTCTACAACTCGACAACGGAATGATTCCGTGGTTCAAAGATGGACACTGTGATCCGTGGAACCATGTTGAAACCGCCATCGCTCTTGATATCGCTGGTCTGCATTCAAACGCCGAGCGTGCCTACGAGTGGCTTGTTGATATACAGCACGCCGACGGTTGGTGGTTCAACTATTACTTGCCAGGCGGAATTGTCGAAGAACCAAAACTCGACACCAACGTGTGCGCCTATATCGCTGCTGGCGTGTGGCATCACTGGCTCTGCACCTGGGATCGCGGTTTCGTTGATCATCTGTGGCCAACTGTTGAACGCGCTATCGAGTGGGTCCTGTCGATGCGTCGCTATGACGGCACCATCTTGTGGGCCAAAGAAGAACACGCCAGCCCGTGGGATTACGCATTGCTCACTGGTTCATCAAGTATTTGGCATGCGCTCACCTGCGCCGTCAATCTTGCTGAACTCATCAATGAACCAAAGCCACATTGGTCCGCTGCTGCCGATCAGTTGAGAATGGCGATTTCTACACGCCCCGACGCTTTCGAACCAAAAACTCGTTGGGCAATGGACTGGTATTACCCCGTGCTGACCAATGCAATGGAAGGCGA
>CAMDER010000114.1 GCA_945896935.1 Bifidobacterium breve
ACCAGATGCACCAGCTGCTGTTGGTTCAACACTGACGTTCGCCAACTGCTGCTTCAGCATGGTCGACTGGCTCATGAGTGGTGTCTTCACCGAATTCCCCAATCTCAAAATTGCGTACAGCGAAGGCCAGATCGGTTGGATTCCGTACATCCTCGAACGCGCCAACAATGTGTGGGAAGAGAATCGTGGTTGGGGCGGCATCGCCGACAAGGTTTTGGTTCCACCGAGCCAGTTGTTCAAAGAGCACGTGTACGGCTGTTACTTCGATGACCCGCATGGCTTGCGTTCACTCGAAGAAATCGGTGTCGATAACGTCACTTTCGAATGCGATTACCCGCACTCAGATTCAACATGGCCACACACTGCCAAGATTGCTGCCGAGCAGACCCGCGAACTCAGTGATGAGGTCGTGTACAAGTTGATGCGCGGCAACGCCATCAAAATGCTCAGCATTACGCACCTCAAGTAACTGTGCTGACCATCCCGCAAGTAGTGCGGGCCACCGCAAAGTTTGGCGAACGAGAAGCGTTAGTTGACGGCGCACGACGTTGGTCGTTCATTGAAGTCGTACACGAAATCGAATCGGCAGGACGCGCCTTCATTGCGCAAGGCCTTGAACATGGTGACCGAGTTGCGATTTGGGCGCCCAATAGCGCCGAATGGATTTTTGCGGCTCTCGGCGCCCAACTTGTTGGTGGAGTTTTAGTACCAATCAACACTCGATTCAAGGGCCACGAGGCGGCGTACGTCATTGAACGAAGTGGCGCCAAGTTTCTTTTTTGTTGCAACGATTTTCTCGGCATCAACTATGTGAATGAGTTACGTCAGGCAGGCGAAAACACCGAATGCCTTTCGAACATCATCGTGATTTCAGGCAATGCCGCCAACGACGACCAGACCTGGCAACAGTTCATTGCTCACGGATCAACGACATCAGACGCATTGGTTAAACAGCGCGAATCACAAGTACTTCCCGAAGATCTCTGCGACATCATTTTCACATCCGGAACAACCGGAAAACCAAAGGGCGTGATGTCGCGCCACGATCAAACAATTCGCGTCTTTCTTGAATGGTCCAACATTGTTGGCCTGAACGAGACTGACCGCTACTTAATCGTCAATCCGTTCTTTCACACGTTTGGTTACAAAGCCGGATTCCTCGCTTGTCTATTGCGTGGTGCCACAATGGTGCCCGTACCCGTCTTTGACGTTCCATCGGTTCTACAAAAGATCAGTGACGAGAAGATTTCGGCGCTTCCCGGCCCGCCTACTTTGTATCTCAGCATTCTCAATCATCCCGACCGTGCGAGATTTGATTTGTCATCGTTGCGTCTCGCTGTCACCGGAGCTGCCGCAGTTCCCGTTGAAATGATTAAACGAATGCGCAATGAATTGAACTTCGAAGTCATCTTGACTGCCTACGGTCTCACTGAATCAACTGGCACCGTCACCATGTGCCGCGCCGATGACGACCCCATCACAATTTCAACAACCAGTGGTCGAGCAATCACCGATGTTGAAGTTCGAATTGTTGACGAAAACAACAATGAAGTTCAGCGTGGAGAATCTGGTGAAATCGTCTGCCGTGGCTACAACGTCATGCCCGGATACTTCGCCGATCCCGCGGCCACGGCACAAACGATTGATGCTGATGGGTGGCTACACACTGGCGATATTGGTGTCATGAATGAACATGGATACGTCACGATCACCGATCGCCTAAAAGACATGTTTATTGTCGGCGGCTTCAATGCGTACCCAGCTGAAATCGAAAATGAATTCATGAATCATCCAGCAATTGCCCAAGTCGCAATTGTTGGTCGCCCCGACGAACGTATGGGCGAAGTTGGTCACGCATTCGTGGTTCTACGACATGACCAACAAGTCACTGCAGAGGAGTTATTGGACTGGGCGCGAAATCGCATGGCGAACTACAAAGCTCCGCGACACATCACATTTGTTGATGCACTTCCCACCAACGCCAGCGGCAAGGTTCTGAAGTTCGAACTACGAAACCATATTGCCTTGTAGTTCTGGTGGGGATTTTTCTTCATTTTGAAGAAAAATCCTCACCAGAATCTGACGTCAATTAGCTCAGGAGTGCGCTAGAGCGTCGACGGATCGCCAGTATGAGAATTCCGGCAACAGTCAGCATCAGAACCCATGACAACAACAGATCGTTTCTTCCGCTTCCGGTGGTCGGCAACATACTGGCCGTCACTGTGATCGGCTGCGCAAAACCAATTCCGCTTTCAGGTGCATATGCAGCCAACGTGTGATTGCCACCTGCTAGCGAACTCGGAATTTCTCCGGTCAAAGTCACAAACCCATTGACATCGGCGTAACCCGAACCAATGACCTGCGGAGTTGACGCAACGATAAGTTGCACAAACTCGTTCGGCTGGAAACCGCCATACGTGATCGTGACAGCTTCGCCGTTGGAGAATGATGTATCGGCAGTCAAGCCACCTTCGACGACTGGCAACGCCTTAATGATGTCAATTGCGGGAGGAGGCAAAGTTGTCTTTGTGGTGGTTTCGGTTTGACCACCATTGTCCGGCAAGTTTGTTTCTTGATTTGCGGGCACCGATGAATCAGGCACCGATGAATCAGGAACCGATGAATCAGGAACCGATTCAACCGGCGGCGGCGCAGGTATGCGGTACGCCTCAATGCCGTACACACGACTGAAGGCAGATCCAGAGCCAGTCACGCTGATCGCAATGTGATTCCAACCATCCTGAAGGTTCTCATTGAATACTCGCACGACGTTGCCTTCTGCAGCGGTTGCCGCAACATTAATTGATTCAGTTTCTGAAGGCACAATGACGCTGTACGCCTGCACATTCGGATCAAATGCCGCTGGAGTTAAAGAAACGTTGGTCGTTAGCGAAGCGAGTCGTGGCGTGTTTGCATAATCACTAATTGAAGTTTCTGTACCAAGTTCAACACGCACGGCGGTATCAACACCCGATGACGTATCAATTTTCGTCGTTCCGTTGAGAGTGCTCGCGTTGATCTGAGCAGTTGCCCCAATCCAAATTGAACTCCTGGGCCACGAATAATAACTAAAAGTTCCATCTGCGCCAGTCGTGTGGGAGCCATGATCGGGCGAGGCGAACTGCAACCTAAATGGTGTATTTGGCCGAATGTTGAATTCATCGCTGTAGTTCCAGCCTTGGCTATAACCGCGAGCTCCTTGAACTGGTTCCCCGTTGTCGGTCACCAACACCGACACCTTGACAGCGCGAGGGATGGTCATTTCAAGATTTCCATCTTCAGCTGCGTTCCAAGTAAACGACGAACCCGAGTTGGTGACTGTGTCAGGTCCAGTCAGCCCATTTTGTGTAGGTGCTGGTTCGAGCGAAATAGAGATGTCACCATTTGGCACAAACATTGAGAAGGCGCCATTTGCATCGGTCACTCCTCGCCCGGTTCCGTCGTTGTTTCCTCCAAGAACCGTCCAGCCAACTTGTGGATCGCCATCAAAATCAAGCAGTCGTCCCGTGAGTTCCCCTGGAGCCGGAGGCATTTGCACAGTAACCATTGACATTCCTGCCGTGATTGCGGTTGTCACCGATCCTCGCTGCGTCAGACCATTGACGACGTTGTTGACGTTGATGGTTTGCGATTCTGTCGGCCACGCATAGAACCGCAAAACGCCATTTGCATCGGAAACATGAGAAGACCAGTCGGGCGAAGCAAACTGCAAGTTAAAGGGAGTGTTCGGAATGATGTCAAACGATGGTGAATACTTCCAGCCTGAACTCGATGTCGTTGCACCTACAACCGGATTATTTCCTTGCATGACCTTCACGGCCACATTCACCATTGGAGGAACTGTCATGTTCAATGCACCACCAACGCTCGGCGTCCAAAGGAAAGACGAACCTGAATCGGTCACCGTATCGGGACCTGTCGTTCCGCCATTTGAACTTGCGGGCGTCAGGCCAACACGCACTTCTCCATCTGGGACATACATCGAGAACGCCCCATTTGCATCGGTCAATCCTTCACCACGGCCATCGTCATTCCAGGCGTTCACGGTCCAGCCAACCTGAGCGACATTGTTTGTATCAAGAAGGCGACCCGTCATCTGCACTGGCGCCGAAGGCATTGCAATTGTCAAGATTGGAAGATCTGCGCTGATGGATCGTGTGATGGATCGAGTTTGACGAACTCCGTTAATCACTGATGCCGCACCAAAAGATAAATCCACTTTGGGCCAAGAATAGAAATGAAAAATACCGTCGGCTCCAGTTGAGCGAACCCTATTGTCAGGTGTCGCCGACTGCAGGTAGAAACTCTTTCCTGGCACGATGTCAAAGGTGTCTGAAGTCTTCCAACCCGAACCAAAACTCGAAGCGCCCGCAATCGGTTCGCCACCGCGCATCACCTTGACAGTGACGTCAATCAATGCGGGAACAGTCATATTCAATGGGTCACCGGAACTTGAATCCCATTGGAAACGCGCTCCCGAGTCGGTCACTGTGTCGGGTCCAGTATCGCCGTTGTTGGTCGAAGCTGGATTCAAACCAATGTTCAATGTTCCAGTTTGAACACTGAACGAAAAGCGTCCGGTCGAGTCTGTGACCGCATTCCCGCCACCATCAACCGAGACCGTCCAACCGACCTGAGCGACCCCATTGGTGTCGAGCAGTCGACCCGACAATGTCGTCACGATCGCCGATGCGTGAGGCACTTGCCCAAACGCTGCTGCCGACGCCACAAGAGCCAAAATGACACTCAAGCGACCAAAAAACTTGTTTTTCGTCTTGTTTATAGTTTTCGCCATGCACAACCTTGCCACAACTGATGTGCATTGTGCAAGTTATAAACTAATTACACGTTATAAATCGTGGCGCGGCGAGCCCGGCGGCGCTGGCCACGATAATCATTCAACGCATAATGCATCGTGTAGCGGTTATCCCACAACGCAGCATCACCCGATGTCCACTTCCACCTGATCTGAAGCTCAGGCCGTTCGGCGGTCTGGTTGATGACTTCAAGGAGGTGCATGCTCTCCATCGGCTTTAAACCGACAATCGAGTTGGTCCAACCACGGTTCACAAACAGAACTTTCTCTCCAGTCGTGTGATGCTCGCGCACCATCGGATGGACCGCCGTTCCGGTCAGTGGTGGTCGCCCGTGATTGGCATCTAATCCACTAATGAACTCTTGGATCGGCTCGCTCAACGAATTGAAGGCCTTGATCTGGTTCGACCACATGGTGTCGCCGCCCGACTTCGCGGCAATCTCCATCACGAACATCGATCCGATCGGCGGATTGTCAGTGAAGGTCACATCGGTGTGCCACACCGCGGTCTGACGAGGATCAAGTTTCAGTTCAGTGTCCAACACTAAAATCTCGGGGAAACCTTCATCGCGCAATGACGGGGCGTTGCGATAGTCGCCACCAGCTTCGGTGGTCGCCGCAATGTGGTTTCCGAAGAGTCGCGCCATACGCATTTGGTCAACTGGTGCCAAATTGGCTGCTGGGAAAAACAGCACCAAATGTTCGGCCCACGCCGCCTTCAATTCAACTGCTATCTCGGCAAGTGCTTCATCGCTCAATTTGGCGACCTCAAGACCCTCAACAACCGCCCCAAGAGCACCCGGAAGTGGGGAAATTGCAATCTTTGAGCCAGAAATCAAATTGGTCATAACTCAACCGTACAACGGTCCAGATGCCAATGAAAGACCTTTCTGACTCGCCGTCAGATTTTCGGGGTCGCTGCACTAGAGTTCATTCACTGTTTGAGGGGGAGTTTATGAAGGGCATCGTTTACAACGGGACGACAACTGAGTTGGTCGA
>CAMDER010000115.1 GCA_945896935.1 Bifidobacterium breve
ATTCCGACATAGAAACGTTCATCCGTTTCTTCAAATACTTTGACGTCTTGTTTCTGCGAAGTGCCAATTTGATGGCGCCAGACCGTACTTGGACGTTCTTGCTCGTCGTAAGTGACATAGAAAATGAATTGTGAATCAGCACTCCATGCGGTGCCAGCCCATGAAGTGTCTTCAATCTCATCGGAAAGGTCGATACCAGTGCGCAAGTCGCGGATGCGCATTGTGAAGTGTTCGCTGCCGTCGGTATCGCTTGACCAAATCAGTAAGTGCGTGTCGGGGCTGATATCAAATGAACCAAGAGAAAAATACTCATGGCCATCGGCTAGAGCGTTTTCGTCCAAGATGGTTGTTGCAGTTGCAACCTCACGTGAAGTTCCACGACAATGAAAGGGATACTGCAAACCTTCTTCGGTGCGAGTGGCGTACCACCAACCATCTTTGAGGGTCGGCACGCTTTCATCGGTCTCTTGAATTCGCGATTTGATTTCGCTAAAGAGCGTTTCAACTAATTCGGTGTGCGGAGCGAACCATGCTTCGCAATGTTCGTTCTCGGCTTCGAGATAAGCGATGGTGTCAGTGTCGTCGCGGTCGCTTATCCAGTAATACGGATCATCAACGTCGCCGGTGGGGCGACTGAGAAGGTGAGGAACTTTTTTGGCGACTGGGCCGCGAGAGTCAAAAGGCACGATCCGAGAGTACGCCCGATCAGACGCTTTTGGCGCCCCGCCATTATCGTTCTCGGCGATGCGAGTGTGGATCGACCAAGACTTATGCACCGGAGACGGCTTGTGTCTCGACCATTGCCCCGACGCCTTTGTGCAACTTGAAGACGGCATTGCCTACGTCGCCGAGGCTGGCGTGGCCCTCAATGACCCCGGTGGGTCTGGCAGTTTGGCCTGGGTTCCGCTCAAGAGTTACCAGGCGGTGGTCAATGCCGCCGAAGCCTGCCCGGGCGAGTGCATTTTCATCGAACTCCCTGCTCAGGTGCTCGGTGAACTGTCGGCGAGCGCCTAAAACTGGACGACCAAGAAATCTGCGCCGGGTCTATCAATCGGCGTGGATAATTGTTACTATCGGCGTAGTGTTAATTCAGCTAGAGGGTTCGTGACCAGCGAATCCTGCGTTCTTTGGAGTCCCCCCAATGACATCATTCGATCTCGATCTCAGTAAGTACTCGCTCGGTTGGAGCGACGACGTTGAATACGCGTTCAAGCCCGAAAAGGGTCTGAGCAAGCCAGTCGTCGATCAGATTTCGTGGTGGAAGGGCGAGCCCAAGTGGATGACGCAATTCCGCGAGCGCAGCTTGAACTTGTTCGAGAAGAAGCCCATGTCGCCGTGGTTCGCCAACAACATGCCCGACATCGACTTCCAAGACATCTTCTATTACCTGCGCCCGGCAACTGCACAAGTTGACGAGTGGGACGACCTTCCCGAGCAGATGAAGGCCACCTACGAAAAGTTGGGTATCCCCGAAGCCGAGCGTAAGTACTTGGCCGGAGTCACCGCACAGTTCGAAAGCGAAGTGGTCTTCCACCGCAACCGCGTTGAACTAGAAGAGCAAGGAATTTTGTTCTGCGACATGGACACCGCGTTGCGCGAATATCCCGAATTGGTCAAGCAGTATTTCGGCACAGTTATTCCGCCAGGGGACAACAAGTTCTCGGCGCTCAACAGTGCAGTGTGGTCAGGTGGATCATTCATTTATGTTCCGCCGGGCGTCGAATGCGAAATGCCATTGCAGGCGTACTTCCGTATTAACGCTGAAAATGCTGGGCAATTTGAACGCACGCTCATCATCGCCGATGAAGGTTCGAAGGTGCACTACATCGAAGGTTGTTCAGCTCCGGTGTATACAACTAACTCGCTGCACTCGGCTGTTGTTGAAATCATCGTGAAGCCAAGCGCTCATGTGACCTACACAACGATTCAGAACTGGTCGCCCAACGTGTACAACTTGGTCACCAAGCGTGCCCGCGTTGAAGCCGAAGGCCACATGGAATGGATCGACGGCAACATCGGTTCGAAGCTCACCATGAAGTACCCAAGTGTGTATTTGGTCGGACCAAAAGCAACGGGCGAAGTATTGAGCGTTGCTTACGCTGGTGCCGGTCAGCATCAAGACGCGGGTGCCAAGATGGTGCACGCTGCTCCCGAGACCACTTCAAAGATTGTGTCGAAATCAATCAGCAAAGACGGCGGAATCACGGCGTACCGCGGACTCGTGCGTGTTGACGAAGGTGCATACGGTTGCAAGAGCCACGTGCAGTGTGACGCGCTCATCCTTGATGATCAAAGCGAAAGCCGCACCTTCCCATACATGGAAGTGGGCGAGAAGGACGCACAGATCGGTCACGAAGCAACCGTGTCAAAGATTGCTGATGAGCAGTTGTTCTACTTGCAGAGTCGCGGCTTGTCGCAAGAGCAGGCCATGGGCATGATCGTCAACGGTTTCATTGAGCCCGTGACTCGCACCTTGCCAATGGAATACGCCGTCGAGTGGAGCCGTCTCATCGAACTTCAGATGGAAGGCTCCGTCGGCTGAGCACTTCGTGTTTCTGGTGTTGAATTAGTTGGTAATACCGATGAAAACAACACCAGAATCACAACGGGTAGATTGTTCTGATGCCGATGCGTCAAGAGTGCAAGAACTTTGAAAGTCGCACGTATGGCAACGGTGACACTGTTCGTAAATGCAACCTCGATCTAGCTCCTGACGCCCCGTGGCGTTGTCCCGAAAACTGCCCGGCGTATGCCCGCCGTCCCGACGCCGGCTGGACCTACGGATCTCTCGTGCCGCCTCGCAACCCGGCCGAACCACCTGGTTTGGACGACGGGTCGGCTGCTGCGGTTTTAGATGAGGCTGAAGACATTTTGAACGCCATTGGTGCCCAGGTTCTGGCCGAAGTTGAAGCCGAACAGGCAAAACAGAATGCCAAGGGTCTGAGGCGATTCTTTCGTCGTCGACCTAAGGATTGAGTCACAGACTTCGTCCCTCAGGGTGAATTACTACTACGGCGGTAGTAATATTTATCTGTGCCCGTTTTGACCCCCGACTCGGCGCTCAGTCTTGGTGCGACTTGGTCTCAGGTCCGCCGTTCCGCTCACGAGCGGGCGATTGCAGCTCCTTTCCCCACCATTGATGAAGAGACCTGGCGTTACAGCCGTATTGGCGAACTTGATCTGACGACCTTTGCCATTGCCGAGACGCCGACCACGATCACTGGTGCGTCAAGCCAAGTCACCGTCACGCAAGTGCCGGCCTCAAGTGCCAGCGTCGATTCTTCGCTCGCAGACTTATTTGCTCAATCAACAAGCACCGATCTTTTCAACAGTCTCAACTTGGCTCACATGGATGTTGTCGTTGTGTCAGTTGCCCGTGGTGTCGTTGCGTCGCAGCCGATCGTGATCACACACACTCTAAACGGTGATGGTTCGGTCTATTTCCCGCGGCTCGTGATTGACGCTGCCGAAAATAGTGAAGTCACAGTGGTTGAACGATTTATCTCAGATGACGGCGTGCGTTCATTGGTGGTGCCAGTGCTTGATGCTCGCGCTGCGCAGTCGGCACGTGTTCGCTACCTCGCGATTAACGAACTTGGCGATAAGTCGTGGCAGATTGGCGAACACGACAGTGTCGGCGAACGCGACTCTGACACGTTGTTGGCGACAGTTGCTCTTGGTGGCGATTACGCACGCGTCAGCACTGCTGCACGTTTGCGTGGTCAAGGCAGCAACACTCGTCAGGTTGCGTTGTATTTCGCTGGCGGAACTCAAATGCATGACTTCCGCACGTTGCAAGAACATGCTGCTCCTCGCACCACCAGCGATTTGCTTTTCAAGGGCGCCGTTCAGGACACTGCCAAGAGCGTGTACACCGGCCTCATCAAGATTCATAACAACGCCAAGGGTTCAGTGGCCTACCAGACCAACCGCAACCTCACGTTGTCGCATGGTGCCTGGGCCGAAAGTGTTCCGAACCTTGAGATTGAAACTAACGACGTGAAGTGCAGTCACGCATCAACTGTTGGACCAATTGACGAAGACCAGTTGTTCTACCTCGAGAGCCGTGGCGTCAACCCCGATGTTGCTCAACGCTTAGTGGTGCTCGGGTTCTTTGATGAAGTGTTGGCTCAGTTGCCCGTTGGCAATTTGGCCGCACCGTTGCGTCAGCGAGTTGCCCAAAAACTTTCGATCGGAGACCGCTCATGACCATTGTGTGTCGACTCGACGAAATCGAAGCCGGAACTGCCAAGAAAGTTGTTGTTGACGGCAAGCCTGTTGCGCTTGTTCGTATCGACGACGATGTCTATGCAATTAGTGATGTGTGCAGTCATGCCAATGTGTCACTGAGCACCGGTGGCGAAGTGTGGTGCGAAGAGAAGCAACTTGAGTGCCCCAAGCATGGCAGCGCATTCAGTTTGATTACTGGTCTTCCCAACACTTTCCCAGCAACTCAGCCCGTCGCAGTATTTGATGCACGTGTTGTTGATGGCGCAGTACATGTTTCAGCTAAAGGGTCCGCATCATGAGTACTCTTGAAATTCGCGATCTTCACGCGTCTGTTGGCAAGAAGAAAATTCTTCACGGTGTGAACCTTTCCATTTCTTCAGGTGAAGTGCACGCAGTGATGGGTCCCAACGGCGCGGGGAAGAGCACGCTCTCAGCCGTCGTGATGGGCAAGACCGGTTACACGGTGACATCTGGTTCAGTGTTGCTCGACGGTGTCGAAATGCTCGGCATACCAACGTGGAAGCGTGCGTCGGCCGGCCTACACCTCGTGATGCAGTATCCAACCGAAGTTCCTGGCGTCATGCTCAATGATGTTTTGTCAGAAGCATTGAAGGGTCGTGGCCGCGACGGAGACATTGCTCGTCTTGACACATTGCTCAAGACCGAAGCAGGACGCATTCACTTTGATGAGAAGTTTCTCGATCGCCCGCTCAACGTTGACTTGTCGGGTGGCGAAAAGAAGCGCAACGAAACTTTGCAGCTGTCGATCTTGAAGCCACTGTTTGTCATTCTTGACGAACTCGACTCGGGCCTTGACGTTGACGCATTGCGTGACTGTGCTCGTCGCGTCATGGACGCAACAAGTGAAGACAGTTTGGGCGCCTTAGTGATCACTCACTACAGCCGCCTTCTCACCGAACTTCGCCCGAGCAAGATTCACATTCTTGTGAAGGGTCAAATCGTCAAAACGGGTGGACCAGAACTTGCCGATGTTCTTGAACGTGATGGCTACGCGGCTTTCACGCCGGCTGAAGTTGCGGCCGAAGCAGATGCCAAAGACGACCCGATGGGATTGAATTTGTTTCCATGAATCTCGGCGCGTGGCATGAAGATGGTCAGGGTTTGCATCGCGACCTCGATTTCTCGGGTTTTGTTGAGGCTTGGACGTTTATGAATCAGGTGGCGGTCTTGGCCGAAACCATGGATCACCACCCCGACTGGAGTAACAGTTACAACAAGGTGCACATCACCTTGATCAGCCACGACAAGGGGTGCGTGACCGCTCGAGATCGCCAGATGGCTGAAGCAATTGATCAGTTATTGGCGTCGGGTACGGTTTGACCTGTGAGTGAAGCACTGCATCCCAATGTCATTCGTGTTGTTGAGGCTGCTCGGGCACTTGGCCTTGAAATTACGCCGCGTAGGTTCCCTGATGGTACAAAGACGGCTGCTGATGCAGCGGCCGCGATTGGTGTCGAACTTGGGCAGATCGTGAAGAGTCTGATTTTCGCGGTTGATGGTGAAGTCGTGTTGGCGTATGTAAGTGG
>CAMDER010000116.1 GCA_945896935.1 Bifidobacterium breve
GTACATGTCGGCGAGCCTGGCAGCGGCGTCGCGATTTTGGCTGATGGCCCTCGTGGATATGACGTGCGTGGAAATGCTCTGATGTTGACATTGCTGCGTTCACCGAAGTTCCCCGACCCACAGGCCGATATTGGACGACAGCGCGTTGAATGGTCGCTGTACATCGATCACAGTTCGGGTGATGTTGAAGCGCTTGAAATTGAAAGCGCGAAAATTGCTCACCCATATCGGCTGCTACTCGGAACCCCTGCAACGATTAGTTCGGGAGTCCGACTTGATGTTCGAGGAGCGTTAATCAGTGTCATCAAGCCAGCTGATGATGGATCGGGAGACCTCGTGGTCAGACTTTGGGAAACCAGGGGAGCAAGCACATCGGGCACTATGAGCATCTCGCGGCCGGCGGGGGTTGTTGTTCAGTGCAATGCCTTGGAAGAGCCGTTGGACACACTATCGATTTCGGTCAATGACGGAATCATCGATGTGCAACTTGCGCCCTTCCAGATTCAGACGTTGAGGATTAGTACCTCATTGATGGCACAATGACGTCATGAGTTCGCTGTCAGCAACGGAGGCAACACCGCTTTTAATTTTTGATGGCGACTGTGCTTTCTGCACGCGCTGTGTGCGATTCATTGAACGCCGAATTCGTCGACATCCCCGCATTCAGTCGTGGCAGAGATCTGACCTAGCCGATTTGGGTTTGACCCAAGAGCAATGCGAAACCGCGGTGCAGTTGATCGAAGACGGCCGGACAACATCGGCTCACGTGGCTATCGCTCGCCTTTTGATCTATGGCAAGTGGGGCTGGGCCGTACTTGGTTACTTGTTGTTAGTGCCTGGCGTCAAACAGATCGCTGGAGTTGTTTACCGATGGGTAGCAAAGAACCGCGACCGAATGCCCGGGGGAACGGCCGAGTGCGCATTGCCTCAAAGCGAGCGCACCGAGCGTTAATTTGGCAACTGAAGCCGTTCTAATTGGGCTTCAAGTGGGGGAAATGGGTTGGCAGTCGTCAGAATAGAGGCGTGACGAATCCCCGTGAACAATGGCAAAAGGCTTTCGACGATTCGAAAGTTCGTGATGAGAAGTATCAGACGATGTCGGGCATTCCGCTCGAGCCGGTTTACGGTCCCGAAGACGGCGACTTTCCCGGCGTCTATCCGTACACGCGTGGACCATACGCGTCGATGTATCGCTCAAAGTTGTGGACGATGCGGATGTTTGCTGGTTTCGGTACCGCCATTGATACCAATCAGCGCTTCAAAGAAATTTTGAAGTCGGGCGGCGACGGACTCTCAACGGCATTTGACATGCCAACTCTGCTTGGTCTTGACTCTGATGATCCGATGTCACTTGGTGAAGTTGGTCGATGTGGCGTTGCGATTGACACTCTCGCCGATATGAGCGACTTGTTCTCCGACATCGACCTCGGAAGTATTACGACTTCAATGACCATCAACTCGCCAGCGGCAGTTTTGTTGGCAATGTTTGTTGCCCAAGCCGAAAATGCCGGAGTTCCGCGAGCCAAGTTGGGTGGAACATTGCAAAACGACATTTTGAAGGAATATCAAGCTCAAAAAGAGTTTGTCTTCCCTCCACGTCAGTCAATGCGCCTGGTTCGTGACACCGTGGCTTTTACCGCAGCCGAAATGCCGCGTTGGAACTCAATCTCGATTTCTGGCTACCACATTCGTGAAGCCGGTTCGACTGCTGCCGAAGAACTGGCATTTACATTGGCCAACGGATTCGCTTACGTCGAGTTGGCCCGTCAAGCCGGTTTGCCAGTTGATGCATTCGCACCACGTTTGTCATTCTTCTTCAACGCTCACATTGACTTTTTTGAAGAAATTGCCAAGTACCGCGCGGCCCGCCGCATTTGGGCGCGTTGGATGAAAGAGCGTTACGGCGCAACAACTGAGCGTTCGATGCAATTGCGATTCCACACTCAGACTGCAGGCGTGTCATTGACTGCGCAACAGCCCGAAGTCAACATCGTGCGAACTGCCATTGAAGCACTTGCTGGTGTGCTTGGTGGAACCCAGTCATTGCACACCAACTCAATGGATGAAGCATTGGCCTTGCCAACCGAACGTTCGGCTCGTATCGCGCTACGTACTCAGCAAGTCATTGCTTATGAAACCAATGTTACGCATGTTGCCGACCCTCTAGGCGGCTCGTATTACGTCGAAGCACTGACCGACGAAATGGAACGTCATGCTGAAGAGATCTTCGCGAAGATCGACGAAATGGGTCATGGATCCATGCTCGAAGGTTGCATTGTTGGTATTGACGACAACTGGTTCCAGGGTCGTATCGCCGATAGTGCCTATGATCTCGAGCGGGCATTCAATCGCGGAGAGCGCACTATTGTTGGCGTCAGCAAGTTCCTTGAAGGTAACGAAGAGGACCAGATGGATACCCTCAAGATCACTAATGCTGATGAAAAGAAGCAGCGCGAGCGTTTGTCGGCGGTTAAACAAGACCGCAATGAAGTAGCAGTACGAGATGCTCTTGATCGTTTGGCCAAAGACGCGGTTGATACCGAAGTCAACTTGATGCCGGCTCTGATTGATGCTTCGAATGTGTACGCCACCGTTGGCGAAATGATGAACACCATGGCCGGAGTATTCGGCCGTCACGTCGAGGTACCAACAATCTGATGAACGCTGAAAACACGTCACTACGAGTTCTCGTTGCCAAAGTTGGGCTTGACGGCCATGACCGTGGTGTCAAAGTTGTGGCTCGATTGTTGCGTGACGCCGGAATCGAAGTCATTTATACGGGCCTCTTTCAGACTCCTGAAACAGTTGCGGCAGCCGCTGTCGACGAAGACGTTGATGTCGTAGGTCTTTCGATGTTGTCGGGAGCTCACATGACTCTGGCCCCGCTAGTTGTTGCCGCGATCCGAGCGCGTGGCGTCGATATTCCTGTGGTGATCGGTGGAATCGTGCCGAACGGCGATGTTGCTGAATTGAAGGCAGCTGGAATCGCCGAAATTCTTGGCCCAGGTGCACCAGCCGATGAAGTCGTTGCTGCTGTCCGTCGCGCCGCTGCCAACGCTTCTGTCTGATGAACAGAATCTGATTTACTGACATGACTCAACGACAGGGAGTGCCGATATCGGTTCTTGACCTGTCGATTCTTCGTGAAGGTGCGTCAAGTGCTGAAGCGCTGACGCAAACAACAACGTTGGCTCAATGCGCTGATGCGTGTGGCTACAAGCGGTTTTGGGTGGCCGAACACCACAACATGCCAAGCGTCGCGTGTACGGCACCCCCAGTACTGATTGGTCACCTTGCTGCGATGACCTCACGAATCAATGTGGGGTCGGGTGGAGTGATGTTGCCCAACCACGCGCCACTGGTTGTCGCCGAGCAGTTTGCCATGCTCGAGGCTCTGCACCCAGGACGTATTGATGTCGGAATCGGCCGAGCACCCGGTACCGATCAGCGAACTGCTGCAGCGGTACGTCGATCTGTTGATGCTTTAGGAGCTGAAGATTTCCCGACAGACCTTTTTGAATTGATGGATCTTTTAGGTGATCGTCGTTTTGATACAACGATTGGTGATCACTTCAAGGCGACACCCGCTGCGTCGTCGTATCCCAAAATCTTTTTGCTTGGATCAAGTGGATACAGCGCGCATCTTGCAGCAAAGTTGGGATTGCCCTTTGGCTTCGCCCACCACTTCGACATGGGCGGAACATTTGAAGCGGCCGAAATTTATCGGTCACGATTTGTTCCGTCGCATATTTTGAGCGAGCCATACATGATCGTTACCGCTAATGTTTTGGCGGCCGATACCGACGAAGAAGCGCTGTGGCATGCGAAATCATCACGCCTGACGGGCTATTTGCGCCGCAGTGGCCGATTCTTACCATTGCCCTCAGCAGACGATGCCGCTCGTCATCCAGATATCGCCGAAGCCGAACGGATGCCATCAAGTCGCATTGTTGGAAATGGTGAACATGTTGCTGAACAGCTTCATCAATTGGTTCAACGAGTCAATGCCGACGAAGCCATGGTGACTGCGGTTGCCTACGAGACCTCGGCGCGAGTGCGCAGTCTTGAATTACTTGCCAAGTATTGGTGACTGGTTCTTTATTGCAGACCATGCAATGCGCCACCGTCAAGCGGTAAACCAACACCGGTCATAAATTTTGCATGTTCTGAACACATGAACGCGGCGACATGACCAAAATCATCAGGGTCGCCAACGACTCCCGCTGGAATTGACGCCGCGAGAGCATCGGGGTCGGGATACAACGACGCCAGACGATCAGTGAGATGAAGTCCAGGCTGAATCGAGTTCACCGTGATGCCGTCTTTGGCCACTTCGCGCGCGAGAGTCTTCAAGAAACCGGTCAATCCCGCACGTGCGGTATTTGACAAAATCAATCGGTCTATTGGTTCGCGAACCGAACTTGATGTGATTGCAAGAATACGTCCCCACTTTTGTTTTTGCATGGCCGGCACAACGGCTTGACACATTGCCACACTCGAGACCAGGTTCAATCGCAGCGCCACGTCGTATGCCTCAATGGGAGTTGACGCAAAGTTGCCTGGGGGAGGCCCACCTGCGTTGGCAATCAAAATATCGATTCCGCCAAGAAGATCGTTGGTTTGTCCAATCAATGAGGTGACCTGAGCAAGATCACTCACATCGGCGACGACACAATGCACTGTTGCGCCATGAGCGGGCTTGATTGAATCCTTGGCAATGGCGAGTTTCTCGGCTGATCGTGAAGCCAAAACGACGCTGACCCCATCTGCGGCAAGTGCTCGAGCTGTTGCGAGACCTAATCCGCTTGAACCACCGGTAACAAGGGCGCGACGACCAATAATTCGTAGTTCCATGTACGACATCCTAGGCAGGTGTCTATTGGTGGCGACTATCGCTGGCGAGCCGCGAGAACTGTCTTGAGTCGAGCATCAGCAGAAGGACGTGCGCCGATATGTTCAATGACCCAAGCAGAAATTGTTGTCGCAAAACGCGCGGCTTCAACGGGTGATTTGTGGACGAGATAATGGGCCAAGAATGATCCAGCAAAAGAGTCACCAGCACCAGTCGCATCCACCAGGTTGTTGGTAGCTGGCGGAATATGAGTTGCGTTTCCGTTGTCGTACAGCAATGCACCTTCAGCATCAAGCTTCAAAACAATCAGTGCTCCGGGGAAAATCTTGGTGAGTCCCTCGGCGATCGCCATTGGTTCGTCACAGCCAGTGAGTACTTGACCCTCTTCTTTATTTGGGAGCACGATGTCAAAATTGAGATCGGCAGTCACCGCCAAAAAGTTTTTGACACCCATCTCTTGAATCATTTGGAATGAGCCAGGGTCAAAAGAAACTGTTGCGCCATGTTCACGAGCAAGGCGAGCCGCTTTGCGAGCAGCCGAACGAGGGGGATCAGTGAAGAAAGACCACGCAGTGAGGTGCAAGTGCTGTGCCGAAGAAATTGCTTCAACTGGCAACTCGCTTGACATGAGGTAGAAGTCGGCGCCGTGACCCGAGACCATTGAACGTTGGCCAGTGTGGTCGACGAATACTGCGACTGAGCCAGTTGAGTGCGCTTCGGTTTCAACCAAGTGAGCAATAACTCTTTCGCGTTCAAGATTTTCTTGAGCAAGTTGTCCGAATCGATCACGACCAATTTTGCCGACGAAGCGAGTATTCATTCCGCATCGACTGGCCCAGACCGCAACGTTTGCTGCACTTCCTCCGGGCGTGAGCATCACTTCCCCAAAGGTGTCTCCGCCGTGAAGTAGTTCGGAGTT
>CAMDER010000117.1 GCA_945896935.1 Bifidobacterium breve
CGGTCGCCAGCATCGCCGAGTCCGGGCACGATAAACGCACTTTCATTCAGTCGCTCATCAATTGATGCTGTAAAGATTCGCAAATTCAATCCGGTCGTCTTCAAGAACTCGATTCCCTCAGGGGCGGCCAAAACGCAAATCACCCTGATGGGTCCAGTGGGGTTGCGCTCCATGAGCAGTTGGCACGCATGAGCGAGCGAACCACCGGTTGCCAACATTGGGTCAAGTACGAAACACGTGCGGCCCGCCAAAGTCTCGGGCAATTTGTTGACGTACTGCTTTGGTTCAAAAGTTTTCTCATCACGACTCACGCCGATGAATCCGACGTCGGCGTTGGGCATGAGTTCTTGTGCTGCATGAACAAAACCAAGGCCGGCCCGAAGTACTGGGACGACGACGGGCTGGCTGCTCAAGACGCGGCCAGAAGTTTCGGTGAGCGGGGTCTGCACCTTGATTTCGCTGGTCTCAAGATCGCGAGTTGCCTCGGCCAATAACAGCATTCCGACACGTTCGAGCTCTTGGCGGAACAACGCATTTGGAGTGTTGACGTCACGAATCCGCGTGAGTGAATCAGCGATGAGTGGGTGGTTGACGACGGTGACTTCGATGGTGCCTGGAGTTTGAGCCATGCCCCTATTGTCGCGCATCAGCGGGCTTCGGACCCCATGGCGACTTCGGCCTTCAAAAGGGCGTAGCGGGGCTTCACGAGCCCATTAATGATGCGTAGGCGCTCGGGGAAGGGGGCAAAGGCACTCTTCATGGCATTGAGCGTCAGCCATTCAAAATCTTCGAGGCCCCAATCGAACGCTTCGGCCAATTGCACGAACTCTTTGGTCATGTTGGTGTCGCTCATGAGGCGGTTGTCAGTATTGACCGTGACTCGAAAACGCAGTCGACGCAACATGCCGATTGGGTGCTCGGCAATCGATCCGCAGACTCCGGTGTTGACATTGCTGGTGGGGCACAGTTCGAGCGGAATTCGGCGATCACGAACATAAGCCGCCAGGCGACCGAGTTGTTCTGAACCCACAGGGCCCGTGATGTCGTCGACGATGCGCACGCCGTGACCTAAGCGTTCGGCCCCGCATAGTTGCACTGCTTCCCAAATACTGGGCAAGCCGAATGCTTCACCGGCGTGAATGGTTGAGTGAAAGTTTTCGCGCTGGACATGGTTGAACGCTTCAAGGTGGCGAGTCGGTGGGTGACCAGCTTCGGCACCAGCGATGTCGAAGCCAACAACGCCACGATCGCGCCAACGAACTGCAAGATCGGCAATTTCGAGACTGCGACGTGCAGTACGCATTGCCGAGCAAATGGCGTAGATCGAGAGATCGGTCCCGGCACTACCTCGAGCGAAACCATCAAGGATGGCCTGCATGACTTCGTCGAGTGTGAGACCCTTTTCGGTACACAGCTCGGGGGCCATGCGTACTTCGGCGTAGACAACACCCTCGGCTGCCAAGTCGTGAGCACATTCGTATGAAACTCGCTCGATGGCATCTTTGTCTTGCATGACACCAACGGTGTGGGCAAATGTTTCGAGATACAAGACCAGGTCATTGCGCTTGGCTCCGCGGTGAAACCATTTCGAAAGATCGGCAACGTCGGTTGTCGGCAAGTTTTTGTAGCCATACTCGCTTGCAAGCTCAATGACTGTTGCTGGTCGTAGACCACCATCAAGATGATCGTGTAAGAGTGCTTTTGGAGCACGTAGCAAAATCTCTGGTGTAGCCGTAGTCATAGTGATGACGCCACTTTGTCAAGACGGCGCAATGGCAATTCGCTATTACGTTGCAACCAATTCCACTCTGGGTATTCAGCCGATTCGGAAATGCAATGTATCGAATAGGCATGGCGGCTCTTGTCGCTGCGATTGACATCGCTCCAATGCGGCAACAATCCATGCAGAACAATCAGCGTTCCCGCTTTAACTTCAAGAGGTACTAAATCGGTCGGTGGCATGGGGAGCGGGGCGCCATCGAGCACTTCAAATGTCGCGCCATCGTTCGCTTCATTGCGCACAAACTTTTTTCGCAAAGTTGTTTTGTGTCCACCAGGTGCTGCCCACATACATCCATTTTCAAGCGTGGCGTCTTCGATGGCAAACCAGAATCCGGTGACGGTGATCGGATCGCTGTACAAGAAAGTTGCATCTTGATGACAAGTCACTTCGCCACCGATGCGAGGTTGCTTGCAGATGTACATCGTTTGTAATGCCAGGGCATCGGGCATTCCGATATCGCTTGCAACATCAGCAAGTTTGTTGGTGTAGGTAAAGGCCTCAAAGACTGGATCAAGATCATGCATTGCGTGACCAATTTTGTTGATGCTGAGTTCTTTGCTCTGTTTCAAATCGCCGGTGGCGTCAAAGGCTTCCTCTTCAAAGAAACAAATGATTCCGGTTGCTGAGTCAATGAATTGTTGATCGGCATGGCGCGATTGTTCATTCGTCGTGAAGACACTGCGGTTGGCATCGGGATCAAAATTGTGCAGTATCTCTTCTGCCTGAGCCTTGAGGGCGATGCAAGCCGAAGGCGTTGCAAAATCGGGGAGCACTAAGAAGCCGTCGCGGTCGTAATCGGCAATTTGTTGATCGGTGAGGAAGGCTCCCATGGGGGAATTCTAGAGGGAGTATGGGCGAGGTGTGGTCGGGATGGGGGTGGGCGGGTGTAGAGATGCCGAAAGACCTTTACGCTGACGGTATGAATTCACCTAAAAGCCCGACGACCGAACTGGCGACAACCTCAGCCGCCCCGCAGTTAACGATTCTGGGAAACACAGTACGTGAGGCTGTTGACCATGTTGAGGTCTTCCCGGCTCCGGCCAACGTCGATCTGGTGCGCTTTACGACCGATGAATTGGCGTCAGTGTGCCCAGTCACAAAACAGCCCGATTTGTCACACGTAGTGATTGAGTATCAGCCACTCGAATGGTGCGTTGAGTCGAAGAGCCTCAAGTTGTATCTCTGGAACTTCCGAGATCGCGCAGTATTCGCTGAGGCCTTAGCCGCAGAAATCGCTGGTGAAATTATGCAGACCGCCAAGGCCCGCAAAGTCATTGTGACCTTGACACAACGACCACGTGGTGGAATTGAAGTTCAAACCGTCGCCAGTTTGGGCCATTAAGAACTAGGGCCACTAGAAAAACTGTTCAGCTAGTGATTTTCACCAGCACGGTAGGCAATGCCAGCGTAGGCCGGTGGTCGTAACTGCTGTTGTGCTCCAGCAAGCACCAAGATCGTCACGATGTATGGAGTCGCTGCCACAAACTCTTGCGGAACTTCATCAACTAAGAAGTAAGTTGCTGCCGATATGGCTGCTCCAATCAAGAGTCCCATCGTTAACATCTGCTTATTCTTCATTGCACTCACAATGCCGAGTGCAATCAAAATCACTGCGATGACTAAGAGAAGCGCAGGTACGTTCTTCTCGTCACGGAACTTGAGCGCTGATGGGAAACCAAACAAAATCGACCCTCGAAAAACTCCGAATGGTGTCCAGTTTCCAAAGATGGTTGTGGCAAGTCCGATGTAGCCTTGGCCGCCGGTTTGTCCTTGACGATATGTACTTGTGAAAACACACGACAGGTATGCTCCACCAAATGCGGCTAAGCCACCGCTGATTGCCATCGCCTGATAGCGCAAACGATTGATGGGCACACCCAAACTTTCGCCAGCTTGTGGCGATTCGCCACTTGAGCGAACTCGTAGCCCAAATCGCGTGCGCCATAAAACGTATGCGGTGATTGGAACAAGAGAAATAGCGACAATGGTCGGGACGTAGATATCGCTCACGAGACCGCGGAGCAAGCCTGCAAGGTCGGGGAGAAGTGGAAGGTCATTTTTCTTCTCAATCCAGCCCAAAATGTCAGGGCTACGCCACGAACCGATTCGCCCTCCCGACAAGAACGGCATGTCAAATTCGCCATAGCCACCTTTGCCAGCGGGCGATTGACTTTCTCCGCCACCTTGTTGACCCTTAAAGAAAATGATCGACAAGTACTCGGTTGTGCCTGCCGCCAAAATATTGATCGCGATACCTGACACGACATGGTTGACATTGAAGCGCACGGTTGCGAGGGCATGCAACAAGCCAACAAGTGAACCAGCGACAATCGCTAACGCGATACCCGCCCATGTACCCCATTTCCACGCGCCATAGCCACCGAACCATGTGCCGATGATCATCATTCCTTCGATGCCGATGTTGACGATGCCAACTCTTTCGGCCCACACGCCCGCCAAACCAGCCAGCAAAATGGGAGTGGCCACGCGCAATGTTGATGAGATCGTTCCAGAGCTTGTGATGTCATCGGCATTTGTGAAAAGTCGCACGATTGACAAAACAAGCATGAAGCCTAAGGACAACGCAATGGTGCGTTGTCCAGTCGTTAATGACTTGAAGAATTTCATGCTGCCACCGCCACTGATTCGAGTGCTAATGCAGCCTTATGTTGGATGCGCCGATCATCCCAGCGCTTGACTGCCTCGTTGATGATCACGACGGCAAGAACAATGATGCCAGTCATGATGGTGGTGATTTCTTTGGGAATGTCAATCAGTTGTAGGCGACCAGATGCTTCACCGAGATATCCGAAGAGCAGAGCAGAGATGAAGATGCCTAATGGATGATTTCTGCCCAGTAGCGCCACGGCGATTCCATTGAAACCTTGTTGCTCGGCCAAGTTGTTTTGATATGCGTGCACATCACCGAGAAGAGCGCGCATTCCCACAAGTCCGGCTAATGCGCCTGAGAGCAACATCGAAATCATCACCATGCGCTTGGGGTTGACGCCAGTGACACGTGACGCGCCAGGGTTTGCCCCAGATGCTCGTAGTTGGAAACCGAACTTCGTTTTCCAGACCAGTACATAGAAAAGAATTAAAACCAAAACAGCGATGAAGAACATGCCACTTAAACGACGATCAACAATGTCGGGGAACCAAGCCGAAGTCGGCAGTTCTTTGGTCTTGACTAACACGCTTCCCGTGGTGCTCTCTGCACGGAAGAACGAATCGAATGCCCACGCCACCAAACTCAGTGCCACGAAGTTCAGCATGATGGTTGAAATCACTTCATTGACTCCACGCTTGACCTTCAGCCAACCCGCGAAGCCAGCCCAGATTGCGCCAGTGGCCATCGCGACGATGAAGCAGAACAGAATGTGTAACGGTGCAGGTAAGTCGACAGCGGCGCCGGCAACTGCTGTAGCCAACAGTGCCACGCGCATTTGGCCCTCAACTCCGATGTTGAAGAGATTCATTTTGAATCCGATGGCAACGGCGGCGGCCGAGATCATGAGTGGAGTTGCACGATTGAGAGATCCCTGCAAGACCTTGGTATCACCAGCCGCGCCAAACAGGGTGCGGTAGGCCTCAATAGGATCTTTGCCGGTGATCAACAGGACCACCGCGCAAATACACAGTGCGACAAATACTGCGAGTAGAGAGCTGGCTGATGTGACGGCCATCCGCTGTAGGCGTTGACTTTTCATCGAGCGTCTCCTTGAACTTCGCCAGTCATGTACGTACCCAACATTTCGGGGGTTGCAGTCGCTGGATCTAGTTGGGCGGTGACGCGACCATCAAACATCACCAAGATGCGATCGGATAATCCGATGAGTTCTTCGAGGTCGGCTGAGATCAACAAGACCCCGAGGCCGTTGTCTCGGGCATGGCGTAGTTCATCCCAAATTGCCGCCTGCGCGCCAAC